>NZ_JBIUWN010000091.1:0-19693 GCF_044743485.1 Pseudomonas sp. NPDC087614
ACCGTGTAGAGGGTCACGATCATCAGGTCGCGGGCCACTTCCTGGCTGACTTCGGCGCGCAGGGAAATCTGGTTGTAGTGCAGCTCATCGGCGGCCAGGGCCGGGAGGCTGGCGATGCTGCCGACGGTCAGGGCGAGAAGGGCGGCGCTGCGGCGAAATGTGTGCATGAAGGCTCCTTGATGGGGGCGCAGGTGTTGGGTGGGGGCCTGCGTGAAACCATCAGACTCTAGCTTTTATGATCCGGTTCGCCCAGTTACAACTTCTATACAGATGCTCGGGGCTGCCGCGCAACCATTCGCGAGCAGGCGTTCTTATAGCCGCCGAAAATCTTTTCGCCATGTGGTCGTTTGCCGCACTTTCGCCTCTCGGGGGCGCGGCTTGGTTATACTCCGTGCGATTCGCCTGGAGCGCTCATCAGGAGAGCTCATGCTCGCCCCCGTACAACTGACTTCCGCCACTCGCCAGAACCTCTGGCGGCTGACTTTCATCCGCACGCTGGTGCTCGCCGCGCAGGCCGGGTCCGTAGGCTTGGCCTATTGGCTGCAACTGTTGCCGTTGCCGTGGGTGCAACTGGCGATGACGTTGGGCTGTTCAACGCTGCTGTGCGTGTTTACCGCCGTGCGTTTGCGCACTTCGTGGCCGGTGACTGAGCTTGAATACGCTCTGCAATTGGCCTGTGATCTGGTGATCCACAGCGCGCTGCTGTATTTCTCCGGTGGTTCGACCAACCCGTTCGTTTCCTATTATCTGGTGCCGCTGACCATTGCTGCGGTGACGCTGCCCTGGCGCTATTCGGTGGTTCTGTCCGGTATCGCACTGGCGCTGTACACCCTGATGCTGACGCGGTTCTACCCGCTGGAAACCTTGCCGATCGCCCGGGAGAACCTGCAGGTCTATGGCATGTGGCTGAGCTTCGCGCTCGCGGCGGCGGTGATCACGTTCTTTGCTGCGCGCATGGCCGAGGAGCTGCGTCGTCAGGAGGAGCTGCGTGCGATTCGGCGCGAGGAAGGTCTGCGCGATCAGCAATTGCTCGCCGTTGCCACCCAGGCCGCCGGCGCTGCTCACGAATTGGGTACGCCGCTGGCGACCATGAGCGTATTGCTCAAAGAGATGCAGCAGGATCATCCCGACCCGATGCTGCAAGACGATCTGAAGGTGCTGCAGGATCAGGTCAAGCTCTGCAAGGAAACCCTGCAGCAGTTGGTGCGCGCCGCGGAGGCCAATCGGCGTCTGGCCGTCGAGATGCAGGACGTCACGGTCTGGCTCGACGAAGCGCTGAATCGCTGGCACTTGATGCGTCCGGAGGCCAGTTATCGCTTCCAGCGTCTCGGCCAGGGTGCGGTGCCGCGCATGGCGCCGCCGCCGGATCTGACCCAGGCACTGTTGAATCTGCTCAACAATGCCGCCGACGCCTGCCCGGAGAACCTTCAGGTGACGCTGGATTGGGACGCGGACACCTTGACCATCAGCATTCGTGACCACGGCGCCGGTGTGCCGCTGGCCATCGCCGAGCAGATCGGCAAACCGTTTTTTACCACCAAGGGCAAAGGTTTCGGCCTGGGCCTGTTTTTGAGCAAGGCCAGCGTGACACGCGCCGGCGGCTCAGTGAAACTCTATAGTCATGAGGAAGGCGGCACGCTCACCGAGCTGCGCCTGCCTCACGGTGCCCGAGGAGAGCAACATGAGTGACGAAATCCAAGTCGAAGGCGAAGAACTGCCGCATTTGCTGCTGGTCGACGACGACGCGACTTTCACCCGAGTCATGGCGCGCGCCATGGCCCGCCGCGGCTTTCGCGTCAGCACTGCCGGTTCCGCCGAGGAAGGCCTGACCATCGCTCAGGCCGATCTGCCGGACTACGCTGCGCTCGACCTGAAAATGGACGGCGACTCCGGGCTGGTATTGCTGCCGAAGTTGCTGGAGCTGGACCCGGAAATGCGCGTGGTGATCCTCACCGGTTATTCGAGCATTGCCACGGCGGTCGAAGCGATCAAGCGCGGCGCCTGCAACTACCTGTGCAAGCCGGCCGACGCCGACGACGTGCTCGCCGCGCTGCTCTCCGAGCACGCCGACCTCGACAGTCTGGTGCCGGAAAACCCGATGTCGGTTGATCGCCTGCAGTGGGAGCACATCCAGCGCGTACTCACCGAGCACGAAGGCAACATCTCCGCCACGGCTCGCGCCCTGGGCATGCACCGCCGCACCCTGCAGCGCAAACTGCAGAAGCGCCCGGTTCGTCGCTGAACCTGCGCTGAACGACTATCGCCAACCCTCGCGATAAAACGCACCGATCCTTTATGATCGGTGCGTGTGTGTTCTCTTCCATATCGAGCCTTATCCATGAATCCGAACGCTGAACATTCCGCGGTCAACGATGCTGTGCGCGGCCAGTTTTTTCGCAAAGTGTGGGCGATGATCACGCCTTACTGGCGCAGTGAAGAGAAGGTAAAGGCCTGGACGCTGCTGATTGCGGTGATAGCGCTCTCGCTGCTCAGCGTGGGAATCTCGGTGTGGTTCAACACCTGGTACAAGGATTTCTACAACGCTTTGCAAAAGAAGGACGAAGCGGCGTTCTGGCATCTGATTCTGTACTTCTGTGTGATCGCGGCCGTGGCGATTGTCGGTGCCGTGTACAGACAATATCTGACGCAGATGCTGACGATTCGCTGGCGGGCGTGGCTGACCGAAAAGCATTTCTCACGCTGGCTCGCCGACAAGAATTATTACCAACTGGAGCAGGGCGGTTACACCGATAACCCGGACCAGCGGATTTCCGAAGACCTCAACAGTTTCACGTCCAACACCCTTGAACTGGGTATCGGGCTGTTGCGCAATATCGTCAGTCTGGTGTCGTTCTCGATCATTTTGTGGGGCGTATCGGGCAGCATCGAACTCTATGGCATCACCATTCCCGGCTACATGTTCTGGTGCGTGCTGGTTTACGCCGTGGTGGGTAGCTGGCTGACGCATTTGATCGGTCGTCGCTTGATCGGTCTGAACAACCAGCAACAACGCTTTGAAGCTGACCTGCGTTTTTCCATGGTGCGGATTCGCGAGAATGCCGAGAGTATCGCGTTGTACAACGGCGAACCGAATGAGAACCGTCACTTGAGCAACCGTTTCGGCATGGTCTGGCATAACTTCTGGGACATCATGAAAGTGTCCAAACGCCTGACGTTTTTCACCGCCGGTTATAGCCAGGCTGCGATTATCTTCCCCTTCATCGTTGCTTCGCCGCGTTACCTCGCCGGCAAGATCGAACTGGGCGAGTTGATGCAGATCAGCTCGGCCTTCGGCAACGTTCAAGAGAGCTTCAGCTGGTTTATCAACGCGTACCAGAGCCTTGCTTCCTGGCGCGCCACCTGTGATCGTTTGCTGAGTTTCCGGCAGGCAATGACCGACAACGAAGACCGCCCGCCGGCCATTGATGTGCAAAATCAAGGCAGTGAGCTGAAGGTGCATGACCTGGGGCTGGATCTGGCCGACGGTCGTCATCTGTTGACCCGTGCCGACATGACCGTTGAGCCGGGCGAGCGCGTCATGCTCAGTGGCCGTTCCGGCAGTGGCAAGTCCACGCTGCTGCGCGCGATGGGGCATTTGTGGCCGGCGGGGCACGGCAATATTCGTCTGCCAGCGGCGCGTTATCTGTTCCTGCCGCAGAAACCCTATCTGCCCATCGGCACCCTGCGCGAAGCGCTGAGTTATCCACAGCCGGGCGATACCTATGCGCCGCAGCGTTATGCACAGGTGCTGGAAACCTGTCGGTTGCCGCATCTGGTAGCCCGTGTCGATGAAGCCAATCACTGGCAGCGCCTGTTGTCGCCGGGCGAGCAACAGCGCTTGGCCTTCGCCCGCGCGCTGCTCTATGCACCGCAATGGCTGTACATGGACGAAGCCACGTCGGCAATGGATGAAGAAGACGAAGCGACGCTGTATCAGGCACTGATCGATCAGTTGCCGGGGGTAAGCATCGTCAGCGTCGGCCATCGCAGCAGTCTGAAGCGCTTCCACCCACGGCATGTGCGAATCGACAGCGGCCATTTGGTTGAGCAAACCGTAACGGCATGATCACGACACAAATCCTGTGGGAACTGGCAAGCCAACTCCCACAGAATTTGTGGTGTTAACGGAAAGTGATCGTACAACCCGCTTGAGCTATGATGCCAACCAAGCCGAATTTTCGAGACCCGATACAAACCATGGAAAACCTGATCGACACCCCGCGCCTTCCGCGCAAGCGCCGCAGCCTCGCACAGGAATTAGTGACGGTGCTGAGTGAGCAGATCCGTGATGGCCTGCTCAAGCGCGGCGACAAGTTGCCCACCGAGTCGGCGATCATGCAAGCCCATGGCGTCAGCCGCACCGTGGTGCGTGAGGCGATTTCCCGACTGCAAGCGGCCGGGCAAGTGGAAACCCGTCATGGCATCGGCACTTTTGTACTCGATACGCCTAGCCCCAGCGGCTTCCGTATCGACCCGGCCACGGTCGTCACCCTGCGTGATGTGCTGGCGATTCTTGAATTACGCATCAGCCTTGAAGTGGAGTCCGCCGGCCTCGCTGCACAACGCCGCAGCCCCGAGCAACTGGCGACCATGCGCGCTGCCCTCGATGCGCTGAACGATAGCGTGTCCCATGCCAGTGATGCCGTCGCGTCGGACTTTGCCTTCCACCTCGAAATAGCCCTGTCCACCGGCAACCGCTACTTCACCGACATCATGACCCACCTGGGCACCAGCATCATCCCGCGCACGCGGCTGAATTCGGCGCGTCTGGCCCATGATGACCAACAGCACTACATGAATCGCCTGAGCCGCGAGCACGAAGAAATCTACGACGCGATTGCCCGCCAGGATTCCGATGCGGCCCGTGCGGCCATGCGTCTGCACCTGACCAACAGCCGTGAAAGACTGCGCCAGGCCCATGAAGAGGCGCAGGCGCAGGGGTGATTGCTGTTTAGCGTTCGAGCTTCACACGCAGCATGTCGGAGCTCCCGAGATTCTGCCCTGCTCTTGCCACGGTGTAGTGCAGATCGGCAGTGGCTTTTGGAACGAGTTTTTTCTCAAAAACATCTTTGGGAACAGCGAGCACTAGGGGCTTTCCGGCCTGCAAGTCAGTCACTGTGATTTCGGTTTCAAAGCTGTTACCGGTAGACGTTTTTACGTGTAGCGCAACTACGTCGCCGGCAGCCTGGTTTGCGTAAGCGTTTACCACACCGTGGGCTTTTTCCTGCAATTTGCCAACGTGTAGTACCCCGTTCACGGCTTCCTGGAGCTCTGGAGCAGCCAACACTTTTACTTGTGCAGTCATGATCAAATTCCTTTTCACTGTCCCTTCAAACCGTTGAATGAGCGCAAGTTACGGCTTGGCGCTGTCGGAGCCGGTTCGTTAACTCCTCAGCCATTAAGGCCGAGATCCGATATGGCTGGCACCTGTAAGAAATACCAGTCCCGACGAACGGTCTATGTCTTTTGAACTGCGCGCCCGATCAACAGGCACGCCCGGACATCAGGCTTCAATACGCAGCATCAACGGGGCCGAAAACGGTTCCATGCTTGATTCATCCTGAAACTTGTAGCGCAGTTCGATTTCGCAATTCACATACGTCTGCAGCACTTCCTTTGGAATCTGCAATTCGATGCCCGTCAGTTTTTCCATCTCGTCCTCGGCGTCATCCCAGGTGCCGGTGTCGACTTCTTCGCCCGCCCATTCAGGCTCTTCGGGGTCTTCGCCGAGAATGGCGTAGACGCTCCAGTTGGCCGCAAAGTCGCTGGAGTCCGGGACCTCAACGATCAGGTGATCGCTCAGTTCCGACAGGTTCACGGTTGCCGTCTCTGGTGAGTGAGGCAGAAATTGCACAAGTGTGGGTGAGACAAAAGTCATGAGGGGGGCTCTCCGTGCGTAGTGCGCCGTGATCCATTCACGGCGGTTCTGCACGGTAAAAGACTCTCCCAGAAGGTGTTTTAAACCGTTCATTTCCAGTCATTTCAAAGCCCCCCTGCGGCAGTCCCTACAGGGGGGCGGATGTTGTCAGTGGCGCGGCAGAATTGAACGGTCGACCCTTACGGCGAGCAGGCCGGCAGCGGGGTTGGCATCAAAGGTTGCGTAACCTTGGGCATCCACCGTCGCCCGGGCAATTGGCAGGCCTTTGGCCAATAACTCCAGAGGCGCGCCCTTCAGTGATTGGCCCGAGGCCAGTTCCAGTTTCAGTTTGATCGTCATGGTCAATCTCCTTGATTGGTGTTGCCGCTGGGGTGGTAATCCTTGAGCAGCAGGTACGTGCTCCAACCCCACCAGTCGTCGACGGTCGCGGTGTCGTTGAGGTTGTTTACATCCCTGCGCCGCAGCACCTTGCTGCCCTGTGTGCGAAACAGCGCCGGGAAATTGTTTGCCGGGTTCAACACAGCCGTCAGATCCGGCAGCCGTTGCAGTGCAGAAAACGCGGACGGTACGGGCATTTTTCCGCTGAGATACGCCGCAAACACTTCGTCCTCCGAGGCTTGCACCGCTTGATTGACCTGCTGGCGGTTGTCGGCGTCGGTGGCTTCGAAGTAGCGCTTGTCGCCGAACGCACGCCATTGATCGCCATAAGCGTTGCGCACGCTGAGGCCGAACTTGCTGTCCTCGTCGTGCATGAAACGCGTAATCAATGAACCCAGATCGCTCGGCGTGACCGCAGCAGCCAACGCCTTGCGTGGCACACGCAGGTGGCCGGAGGAAAACAGGTCGGTGAGGAAGTGGTCGGCAAACGCGTTCATCGCGTAAGCCCGTTGCAGTTGCTGCTCATCGTGATTGGCGTGGGCGACCATGGCGGTTTGCAAGGCCGCAGTGTGGCCGGCGATGTAGGCCAGTTTTGCCCATTCACCGAAATGATCAGCATTGTTCGCCGCCAGTTTCAAATAGCGCCCCAGTGGAAACAGCGCCGAGATAAAACTGCCGCCACCGGTGATTTTGTTCCACTCCTCGGACAACGTATCTCCTAGCGCGTCATAGGCCTCGTGGGGTTGTTTGCCGTCCTTTATTGCCTGTTTAACCGCGTCGATCTCTTTTTGCATGACCGCGAGAATCTGTGTTGCTTCGCCCCTTGAAGCGGCAGTGACCGCGAGAGAATTGAACGCCGCGTTGAAGCGTTGCAGGCGGTCGACCGGTGTTGCGCCTTCGTTGATCGGCTGATCGACGATGCCGTAGAAGTCGCCGCCCAGCGCCAGCACTTGGCCGTAGGTGAGCGCCAAGCCATTGGGCAGATGCAATGGCACGTTTTGCGCGAAGATCGGTTGGGCATCTTCGGCGAAGCGCAGCAGTGTGTTGTCGCCGATGGCCGTGTGTTCAGCGCCCTCAAACCGTGCTTGCAGCTTGCCCTTCAAGGCTTGATCGGGGAGGGCGGTGGCAGGCTCTACATCGCTGTGGGCATCGGCGATGTGCAGCACCAGATGTGGATCTTCGGTGCTGAAGTCGATGCCGGATTGAGTAAACAGATCATCAAAACGGGCAATGACCGGTTTGGGTTTTTCCTGGGATTTGGTTTGTAGACCGGACATTTCTATCTCCTTGATATGTCGTCGGCTGATTTTAATATGCTGTATGGATATACAGTAAATTTCACTTTAGTCGAGAAAATTCCTACGTCAAGGATCGATCTTGTCCGACAAAAAAACGTGCTCTGCGATGAAATGCAGTTGACGGTTATTTTTTAAGTTGTACGATGACCTACAACTTCGGCGAAGGCTGAACGATTCAACCACAACAATATTGCTACCCAGGGTGTTCGAATAATGAATCCACAAGAACTGAAGTCCATCCTCTCCGCCGGTCTGCTGTCTTTCCCGGTCACCGATTTCAACGCGCAGGGTGATTTCAACCGCGCAGGCTATATCAAGCGTCTGGAATGGCTGGCCCCTTATGGCGCCTCGGCATTGTTCGCCGCCGGCGGCACCGGTGAGTTCTTCTCCCTGGCGGCCAGCGAATATTCGGAAATCATCAAGACGGCCGTCGACACCTGCGCGACCAGCGTGCCAATTCTCGCTGGCGTTGGCGGTTCGACCCGTCAGGCCATCGAATATGCTCAAGAAGCCGAGCGTCTGGGCGCCAAAGGTCTGTTGCTGCTGCCGCACTACCTGACCGAAGCGAGCCAGGACGGGGTTGCCGCCCACGTTGAAGCGGTGTGCAAATCGGTCAACATCGGTGTGGTCGTCTACAACCGCAACGTCTGCCGCCTGACCGCGCCGTTGCTGGAACGTCTGGCCGAGCGCTGCCCGAACCTGATCGGTTACAAGGACGGTCTGGGTGATATCGAGTTGATGGTGTCGATTCGTCGCCGTCTCGGTGATCGCTTCAGCTACCTGGGTGGTCTGCCGACTGCCGAAGTCTACGCCGCTGCCTACAAGGCGCTGGGCGTGCCGGTTTACTCCTCGGCAGTGTTCAACTTCATCCCGAAAACCGCGATGGATTTCTACCACGCGATCGCCCGTGAAGATCACGCCACTGTCGGCAAGATCATTGACGACTTCTTCCTGCCGTACCTGGACATCCGCAACCGCAAGGCCGGTTATGCCGTGAGCATCGTCAAGGCCGGCGCCAAAATCGCCGGCTATGACGCAGGCCCGGTGCGGGCGCCGCTGACCGATCTGACGGGCGAAGAGTATGAAATGCTCGCCGCGCTGATCGACAAGCAAGGTGCGCAATAACACCTGAAAAATGCGAGGCCGCTGAGCAATCAGCGGCTTTTTGCGTGAAGGTTTTAAGTTTTGAGGGCTGCGCTGTGACCAATGCAAAACGCTACGACAACTACATCAACGGTGAATGGGTTGCCGGTGCCGACTACTCGGCCAACATCAACCCGTCCGAGCTGAACGACACTATCGGCGATTACGCCAAGGCTGACCTGACTCAGGTTCACGCCGCCATCGACGCCGCTCGCGCAGCGTTTGCGGCGTGGTCGACCTCGGGGATTCAGGCCCGTCACGATTCGCTGGATAAAGTCGGCACTGAAATTCTCGCCCGCCGCGAAGAACTCGGCACCCTGCTGGCCCGGGAAGAGGGCAAAACCCTGCCCGAAGCCATCGGCGAAGTGACCCGCGCCGGTAATATCTTCAAATTCTTCGCCGGTGAATGCCTGCGACTGTCCGGCGACTACGTGCCGTCGGTGCGCCCGGGCGTCAACGTCGAAGTCACCCGCGAAGCGCTGGGTGTGGTCGGTCTGATCACCCCGTGGAACTTCCCGATTGCGATCCCTGCGTGGAAAATCGCCCCGGCCCTGGCCTACGGTAACTGCGTGGTGCTGAAACCGGCGGATCTGGTGCCGGGCTGCGCCTGGGCGCTGGCCGAAATCATCTCCCGCGCCGGTTTCCCGGCCGGCGTGTTCAACCTGGTGATGGGCAGCGGTCGCGTGGTGGGCGAAGCCCTGGTCAACAGTCCGAAAGTCGATGGCATCAGCTTCACCGGTTCGGTTGGCGTCGGGCGGCAGATTGCGGTCAATTGCGTCTCGCGTCAGGCCAAGGTTCAGCTGGAAATGGGCGGCAAGAACCCGCAGATCATTCTCGACGACGCCGACCTCAAGCAAGCGGTCGAGTTGTCGGTGCAGAGCGCGTTCTACTCCACCGGCCAACGTTGCACCGCATCGAGCCGCTTGATCGTTACCGCCGGCATTCACGACCAGTTCGTGCAAGCCATGGCCGAGCGCATGAAGTCGATCAAGGTCGGCCACGCGCTGAAATCCGGCACCGATATTGGCCCGGTCGTCTCGCAAGCGCAGCTTGAACAGGACATGAAGTACATCGACATCGGCCAGTCCGAGGGTGCTCGTCTGGTCAGCGGCGGTGGTTTGGTGACGTGCGATACCGAAGGCTACTTCCTCGCCCCGACGCTGTTTGCCGACAGTGAAGCGTCGATGCGTATCAGCCGAGAAGAGATTTTCGGCCCGGTGGCCAACATCGTGCGCGTGGCTGATTACGATGCTGCGCTGGCGATGGCCAATGACACTGAATTCGGCCTGTCGGCGGGTATCGCCACCACGTCGCTCAAGTACGCCAACCACTTCAAGCGCCACTCCCAGGCCGGGATGGTGATGGTCAACCTGCCGACGGCCGGCGTGGATTACCACGTTCCGTTCGGCGGGCGTAAAGGTTCATCCTATGGATCTCGTGAGCAAGGCCGCTATGCGCAAGAGTTTTACACGGTCGTGAAGACCAGCTACATCGGTTCCTGATCTATGGGAGCTGGCCGGCCAGCTCCCACAAAAGACAGACCCAACAAGATTCACCCGCGCATAAAAATAATCAGTGGGAGTACATCTACATGCAATCGTCCAAGCCGACTCACGTCCGCTATTTGATCCTGCTCATGCTGTTTCTGGTGACCACGATCAACTACGCCGACCGCGCAACTATCGCTATCGCCGGTTCCAGCCTGCAAAAAGACCTCGGTATCGACGCGGTCACCCTCGGTTACATCTTCTCTGCATTCGGTTGGGCCTACGTGGCCGGGCAAATTCCCGGCGGCTGGCTGCTCGATCGCTTCGGCTCGAAAAAAGTCTATGCCCTGAGCATTTTCACCTGGTCGCTGTTCACCGTGCTGCAAGGCTTTGTCGGTGAGTTCGGCATGTCCACGGCCATCGTCGCGCTGTTCATGCTGCGCTTTTTGGTCGGGCTGGCTGAGGCGCCATCCTTCCCCGGCAACGCACGCATTGTGGCGGCGTGGTTCCCGACCGCTGAACGCGGCACTGCTTCGGCGATCTTCAACTCGGCGCAATACTTTGCCACGGTGCTGTTCGCGCCGCTGATGGGCTGGATTGTCTATTCCTACGGCTGGGAGCACGTGTTCATTGTCATGGGCGTGTTCGGCATCGTCTTCTCGCTGATCTGGCTGAAGGTTATCCACAGCCCGCGCCAACACCCGATGGCCAACGAAGCGGAAGTAACGTTCATCGCCGACAACGGCGGCATGGTCGATATGGATCAGAACAAAGGCAAAAAGGCTGACGGCCCGAAGTGGGACTACATCCGCCAACTGCTGACCAATCGCATGATGCTTGGCGTGTACCTGGGCCAGTACTGCATCAACGGCATCACCTATTTCTTCCTGACCTGGTTCCCGGTGTATCTGGTGCAAGAGCGTGGCATGACCATTCTCAAGGCCGGTTTCATTGCCTCGTTGCCCGCCATCTGTGGTTTTATCGGCGGCGTGCTGGGCGGGTTGATTTCCGATCACCTGCTGCGCAAGGGCCACTCGCTGACCTTCGCCCGCAAGGCGCCAATCATTGCCGGCCTGCTGGTGTCCAGCAGCATCGTCGCTTGCAACTATGTTGATGTTGAATGGATGGTCGTTGGCTTCATGGCGCTGGCCTTCTTCGGTAAGGGCGTTGGCGCACTGGGCTGGGCGGTGGTATCCGACACGTCGCCAAAACAGATCGCCGGTCTGAGCGGTGGGCTGTTCAACACCTTCGGCAACATTGCTTCGATCACCACGCCGATCGTGATCGGCTACATCATCAGCTCCACCGGTTCGTTCAAATGGGCGCTGGTGTTCGTCGGTGCCAACGCCTTGGTGGCGGTGTTCAGCTATCTGGTCATCGTTGGCCCGATCAAACGTGTGGTGCTCAAAGAGCCACCCACCCAGGGTGGTTCTGAAACCACGGGTAAATTGTCTCAAGCGCATTCCTGAGGAGCGGCGTCATGCAGTTGATTGAACATTCCGACTCGCCGCGCTACATCCGCCTGCACGAGCGGGACAATGTAGTGATTGTGGTCAATGACCAAGGGGTACCGGCCGGTACTGAGTTTCCGGATGGCCTGGTGACGGTGGGTTTTGTGCCGCAGAGCCACAAGGTCACGCTGCAAGACATTCCCGAGGGCGGGCACGTGATTCGCTACGGCCAGATCATTGGCTACGCATTGCAGCCGATCCCCCGTGGCAGTTGGGTCAAGGAAGATCAACTGCGCATGCCGACCGCGCCGCCGCTGGACAGTTTGCCGCTCTCCACCGAGGTGCCGGACGCTCAGGCGCCGCTCGAAGGCTTCACTTTCGAGGGGTATCGCAACGCTGACGGCACTGTTGGCACGCGCAATATTCTCGGGATCACCACCACCGTGCAGTGCGTGACCGGCGTGCTTGATCACGCGGTAAAACGCATCAAGGATGAGCTGCTGCCCAAGTACCCGCACGTCGATGACGTGGTCGCACTGACCCACAGTTACGGCTGCGGCGTGGCGATCACCGCCACCGACGCGTACATCCCGATTCGCACGGTGCGCAATCTGGCGCGCAACCCGAACCTGGGGGGCGAGGCGTTGGTGATCAGCCTGGGCTGCGAGAAATTGCAGGCCGGGCAGGTCATGCACGAAGACGACGCTTCGGTTGATCTCAGTGATCCCTGGCTGTATCGCTTGCAGGATTCCAGTCACGGTTTTACCGAGATGATCGAGCAGATCATGGCGTTGGCCGAAGTCCGTCTGAAGAAGCTCGATCAGCGCCGCCGGGAAACCGTGCCGGCGTCCGAACTGATCCTCGGCATGCAGTGCGGCGGCAGCGATGCGTTCTCCGGCATCACTGCCAACCCGGCGCTGGGGTATGCCTCGGACTTGCTGCTGCGGGCGGGGGCGACGGTGATGTTTTCTGAAGTCACCGAAGTGCGCGATGCGATTTATCTGCTGACGTCCCGGGCCAAGACCAAGGCGATCGCCGAGGAACTGGTCCGCGAAATGGACTGGTACGACCGGTATCTGGCCAAGGGTGAAGCGGATCGCAGCGCCAATACCACGCCGGGCAACAAGAAGGGCGGGCTGTCGAACATTGTCGAGAAGTCCTTGGGCTCGATCGTCAAATCCGGCAGCAGCGCGATCAATGGCGTGCTTGGCCCGGGTGAGCGCTTCAAGCACAAGGGTTTGATTTTCTGTGCGACCCCGGCCAGTGATTTTGTCTGCGGCACATTGCAGTTGGCGGCAGGGATGAACCTGCATGTGTTCACCACTGGGCGCGGTACGCCTTATGGGCTGGCGATGGCGCCAGTGGTGAAGGTCTCGACGCGTACCGAGTTGGCGCAGCGCTGGCCTGACTTGATCGACATTGATGCCGGGCGGATTGCCACCGGGCGGGCGTCCATCGAGGAGTTGGGTTGGGAGTTGTTCCACTACTACCTGGACGTGGCGAGTGGCAAGCAGCAGACGTGGGCGGAGAAGCACAAGCTGCACAACGACATTACGTTGTTCAATCCGGCGCCGATTACCTGAGACCGCGTCATCGTTCTTCGCGAGCAAGCCCGCTCCCACAGGGAAATGCATTTCAAATGTGGGAGAGGGCTTGCTCGCGAAGAGTGACTCACAGACGCCGGAGAACTTGTGGCTTATCATTAGGCCCCTAACGACGCTCACCCAAGGCTCTGCGGCATGCTGGCTATTTTCCTCGAAACCCTGAACATCACCGCGCCGGTATTTGCCATGCTGTTTCTCGGTGTGCTGCTCAAGCGCATCGACTGGATCAACGACAACTTCATCCATACCGCGTCGGCACTGGTGTTCAATGTTTCCATGCCGGCGTTGCTGTTCCTCGGCATTTTGCATGCTGACCTGCACGCCGCGTTGCAACCGGCGTTGCTGATCTACTTCTCGCTCGCCACCCTGGCCTGCTTCGCCATTGCCTG
Organism: Pseudomonas sp. NPDC087614; assembly: GCF_044743485.1. Lineage (NCBI taxonomy): Bacteria > Pseudomonadati > Pseudomonadota > Gammaproteobacteria > Pseudomonadales > Pseudomonadaceae > Pseudomonas > Pseudomonas sp. NPDC087614. Next base: position 13,629 of record NZ_JBIUWN010000091.1, read on the forward strand.
GGGCTGGGCGATTTTCAGATGCCCGCGTGAAGATCGCGGTATCTATACCCAAGGCGCATTTCGCGGCAATAACGGCGTCATCGGTCTGGCACTCGCCGCCAGTATGTATGGTGACTACGGGATTTCCCTCGGGGCGATTCTCGCCGCGTTGGTGATCCTGTTTTACAACACGCTCTCGACCATTGTGCTGGCGGTGTACAGCCCGGTGATCAAGTCCGATCCGTGGAGCATCTGTAAAAGCGTGTTCAGCAATCCGCTGATCATCAGCGTGATTGCGGCAGCGCCGTTTGCCTATTTCAAGATCAGTCTGCCGGGGTGGCTGGAAACCTCGGGTCAGTATCTGGCGCAGACCACCTTACCGCTGGCGTTGATCTGTATTGGCGGCACGCTATCGCTGGCGGCGTTGCGCAAGAGCGGCAGCATGGCGCTGAGTTCGAGTCTGGTGAAGATGATCAGTCTGCCGCTGCTGGCAACGGTCGGTGCCTGGCTGTGGGGGTTCCGCGGGCCGGAGTTGGGGATTCTGTTTCTTTATTTTGGCAGCCCGACGGCGGCGGCCAGTTTTGTCATGGCCCGGGCGGCACAGGGCAATCATGAACTCGCGGCAGCGATCATCGTGCTGACCACGTTGATGGCAGCGGTGACCACCAATTTCGGGATCTTCATTTTGCAGTGGGGTGGGTGGATCTGACCTGAGATTCAAAGGGGCGTTGGGCAACCTGCAATCGCCCACATTTGCAATGCTTGCCCCTGTGGGAGCGGGCTTGCTGGCGAAGACGTCAGTCCGGTCACTCAGGTTTCCGGTAACTGTCGATCACCTCCTGCGCCGCGCGAAACGCGTCAATCGCCGCCGGCACGCCGGCATACACTGCGCAATGCAGCAACGCCTCGCGAATCTCTTCGACCGTGCAGCCATTGTTCAACGCGCCGCGTACGTGACCTTTCAACTCTTGCGGGCACTTCAACGCCGTCAGCGCGGCAAGGGTGATCAAACTGCGGGTTTTGAGCGGTAAACCTTCGCGATTCCACACGCCACCCCAGGCATGTTCATTGACGAAGTCCTGCAGCGGCTGGGTGAACTCGGTGACGTTGCCCAGCGCGCGATCAACGAATGCATCGCCCATTACCTGGCGGCGGATTTCAACCCCGGATTGCTTCGAATCGGTCATGGCACATCCCTCTTGTGGTGTTGGCGTCGCCAAGCGATGACTGACGTGAACAGCAAAAACGTCAGCAGCGTCGGCAAAACGTAAAACAGCATCAGCCGCTCGAGTTTGCCAGCCAGTGGCATGCCGGTGGTGAACGACACCACATGCAACCCGTACGCCAGATACAAACCGAGCAGCAACAGACCTTCGGCGCGGGTCACCCGGTAGCCGGAATAGAACACTGGCAGGCTCAGCACGGCGACGCCGAGCATCACCGGCAGGTCGAAATCCAGCGCATTGGGCGAGACCGACAACGGCGTCGGCGCGATCAGCGCGGTGAAGCCGAGTACACCGAGCAGGTTGAACAGGTTGGCGCCGATCACGTTGCCTACCGCGATGTCCCGTTGCCCGCGCAATGCCGCGATCAGCGACGTGGCGAGTTCCGGCAGCGAGGTGCCTACGGCGACCACGGTCAGGCCAATGACGCGTTCGGAAAAACCAAGATCGGTCGCCACCTCAATGGCAGCGCCTAACAGCAGGTGTCCGGCGAATACCAGCATCGCCAGTCCGACGATGATCATCAGCGAACTGCCGATCCAGGACGCCTGTGTTGCTTCGCCGTGTTCCGAGTGCGGTCGTGTCGAATGCCGTGACTGGCGCAGCAGTAAACCCAGGTAAAGCGCCAGGGCGCCCAGTAGCAGGATGCCGTCGAAACGACCGATTTCCCCATTCCAGGCCAGAACAAACACCAGCAGGCAGGCGCCGATCATCAGCGGAATGTCCAGGCGCACCAATTGTCGCGACACGCGCAGCGGAATGATCAGCGCCGACAAACCGAGGGTCACGAGGATGTTGAAGATGCTGCTGCCGACCACACTACCGACGGCAATGTCGGAGTTGTGTGCCAGCGTGGCTTGCAGACTCACCGCCATCTGCGGTGCGCTACTGCCCAGGGCAACAAGGGTCAGACCGATGATCAGTGGCCGTACATTCAGTCGCGCGGCCAGGCGTACGGCTGCACGCACCATCAGTTCGGCGCCGAAGATCAGCAGGCACAGCCCGGCAAGCAGTTCGATCACGCTGAGCAGTGGTAGGTCGGTCAGTGCGAAAATGGTCGGTGCTCCATCAGTTGTCGAGGGCCTGCACGCGAACCCGTGCGGTGCCGCTGCGCAGCATACCGAGTTGTTCGGCTGCCTCGCGAGACACATCGATCAACCGCCCACGGGTATGCGGGCCGCGATCGTTGATGCGGACTACGACCGATTCATCGTTTTTCAGGTTGGTGACCTTCACCCGGGTGCCAAAGGGGAGCTGGCGATGGGCGGCGGTCAGGGCATTCTGGTTGAACGGCTCGCCACTGGCGGTCCGTTTTCCGTGGTGTCTGGCACCGTAATAGGAGGCGACGCCGGTCTGGTCGTAACCGTGCGGGTCGATGATGTCGGTGCTGGCGCAACCGGCCAGTAAAGAGAGCAGGGTGAAGGCGCCGAGCAGACGTTTCATTCAAAGGCTCCACAAAACAAATGTGGGGGCGGCGGTGCGACGAGGGGGTCACATTCAACAGCTTTGCTGACTGTCAGACCGCTTTCGCGAGCAAGCCCGCTCCCACAGGGGATGGAGCCAGACCTACGTTCTGGCTCCGTTTGCATCAGCCTTCGAGCTTGCTTTTGAGCAGTTCGTTCACTTGCTGCGGGTTGGCCTTGCCCTTGGAGGCTTTCATGGCCTGGCCGACGAAGAAGCCGAACATCTTGCCGCGCTTGGCTTCGTCTGCCGCGCGGTATTGCTCGACCTGCTCGGCGTTGGCCGCGAGCATTTCGTCCAGCACTGCCGAGATCGCGCCGCTGTCGGTCACTTGCTTGAGGCCGCGCTTTTCGATGATCTCGTCAGCGCTGCCTTCACCGTTGGCCATCGCTTCGAACACTACCTTGGCGATTTTGCCGGAGATGGTGTTGTCCTTGATGCGCTGCAACATTCCGCCCAACAGTTCAGCGGAAACCGGCGACTCGTCGATGTCCAGGCCTTGTTTGTTGAGCAGGCTGCCCAACTCGACCATCACCCAGTTCGCCGCCAGTTTGGCGTCGCCGCCGATGGCTGCAACTTTCTCGAAGTAGTCCGCTTGCTCACGGCTGGTGGCCAGCACGTTGGCGTCGTAGGCCGACAGACCGAACTGGCTCTGGAAGCGCTCGCGTTTTTGCGGTGGCAGTTCCGGCAGGGTGGCGCGCACCTCACCGAGGAACGACTCTTCGATGACCACCGGCAACAGATCCGGATCGGGGAAGTAACGGTAGTCGTTGGCTTCCTCTTTCGAACGCATCGGACGGGTTTCGTCCTTGTTCGGATCGTACAGACGGGTCTGCTGGATCACTTTGCCGCCGTCTTCGATCAGCTCGATCTGACGCTGGATCTCGGAGTTGATCGCCTTCTCGATGAAACGAAACGAGTTGACGTTCTTGATCTCGCAGCGTGTTCCGAACTCAACCTGGCCTTTCGGACGGATCGACACGTTGCAGTCGCAACGCAGCGAACCTTCGGCCATGTTGCCGTCGCAGATGCCCAGATAACGCACCAGCGCGTGGATCGCCTTGACGTAAGCCACGGCTTCCTTGGCGCTGCGCATGTCCGGCTCGGAAACGATTTCCAGCAGCGGCGTACCGGCACGGTTCAGGTCGATGCCGGTGGCGCCGTTGAATTCTTCGTGCAGGCTCTTGCCGGCGTCTTCTTCCAGGTGCGCGCGGGTGATGCCGACACGTTTGACCGTGCCGTCTTCCAGCGCGATGTCCAGATGGCCCTTGCCGACGATCGGCAATTCCATCTGGCTGATCTGGTAGCCCTTCGGCAGGTCAGGGTAGAAGTAGTTTTTACGGGCGAACACGTTGTGTTGACCGATCTGGGCGTCAATCGCCAGACCAAACATCACGGCCATGCGCACGGCTTCCTGGTTCAGCACCGGCAATACGCCGGGCATGCCCAGGTCGATCAGGCTGGCCTGCGTGTTCGGCTCGGAGCCAAACGTGGTGGAACTACCGGAAAAGATTTTCGACCGGGTGGTGAGCTGAGTGTGAATCTCCAGCCCGATCACGACTTCCCATTGCATGTGTGTCTCCTCAGAAGCCGGTTGGGGTGCGAGTGTGCCAGTCGGTGTTCAACTGATACTGGTGCGCAACGTTGAGCAAACGGCCTTCCTGGAAATACGGCGCGAGCAACTGCACGCCCACTGGCAGACCGTCGACAAAACCGGCCGGCATCGACAGGCCCGGCAAGCCCGCGAGGTTGGCGGTGATGGTGTAGACGTCTTCCAGATAAGCCGCGACCGGGTCGCTGTTCTTGGCGCCAAGTTTCCAGGCCGGGTTCGGCGTGGTCGGGCCGAGGATGATGTCGACCTCGTTGAAGGCCGCCATGAAATCGTTCTTCACCAGGCGACGGATCTTCTGCGCTTTGAGGTAGTAGGCATCGTAGTAACCGGCGGACAGCGCATAGGCACCGACCATGATCCGGCGCTGCACTTCGGTACCGAAACCTTCGCCACGGGAGCGCTTGTACAGGTCGATCAGGTCTTTCGGGTGCTCGCAACGGTGTCCGAAACGCACGCCGTCGAAACGCGACAGGTTGGAGGAGGCCTCTGCCGGCGCGATCACGTAGTACGCAGGAATCGCGTGCTGCATGTTCGGCAGGCTGATGTCCTTGATCACGGCACCGAGCTTCTGCAACTCTTTGATGCTGTTGTGGATCAGCTCGGCAATGCGCGGGTCGAGACCGGCGCTGAAGTATTCCTTCGGCACGCCGATGCGCAGGCCTTGCAGCGACGTATTGAGGCTGGCGGAGTAATCCGGCACGGGCTCATCGATGCTGGTGGAGTCGTTCTGATCGAAGCCGGCCATACCTTGCAACAAAATCGCGCAGTCTTCGGCAGTGCGCGCCAACGGGCCGCCCTGATCGAGGCTGGAAGCGTAAGCGATCATGCCCCAGCGCGAAACACGACCGTAGGTCGGTTTCAGGCCGGTGAGGTTGGTGAATGCAGCTGGCTGACGGATCGACCCTCCCGTGTCAGTGGCGGTCGCCGCTGGCAGCAGACGAGCGGCAACTGCCGCCGCCGAACCACCGGACGAACCGCCCGGCACGTGTTCCAGGTTCCACGGGTTTTTCACCGCGCCGTACCAGCTCGACTCGTTGGCCGAACCCATGGCGAATTCGTCCATGTTGGTCTTGCCCAGGGTCACGGCGCCGGCAGCCGCCAGTTTCGCAACCACGGTGGCGTCGTAGGGCGCTTTGAAGTTGTCGAGCATCTTCGAGCCGCAGCTGGTGCGAATGCCCTGAGTGCAGAACAGGTCTTTGTGAGCGATCGGCGCACCGAGCAGGGCGCCGCTCTCACCGTTGGCACGGCGGGCATCGGCGGCTTTCGCCTGCTCCAGCGCCAGCTCTTCGGTGAGGCTGATGAAACTGTTGAGCTGAGGATCGAGCTGGGTGATACGCGCCAGCAGGACTTTGGTCAGCTCTTCGGAGGAAAACTTTTTATCGGCGAGACCGCGGGCGATCTCGGCCAGAGTCATTTGATGCATTGCAGGCTCTTTCCCTTTAGTCGATGACTTTCGGAACCAGATACAGGCCGTTTTCGACCGCTGGTGCGATGGACTGATAGGCCTCGCGATGATTGCTTTCGGTCACGACGTCGGCGCGCAGGCGCTGACTGGCTTCCAGCGGGTGGGCCAAAGGCTCGATACCGTCGGTATTGACGGCCTGCATTTCGTCGACCAGCCCGAGAATGCTGTTGAGGGCGGAAGTAATGTGCGGAAGATCGGCATCATTAAGGCCAAGACAGGCCAGATGAGCGATTTTTTCCACGTCGGAGCGTTCTAGCGCCATCGGGATTCTCCAGTGGAAAACAGAACGGACGGCGTCCGTGTGTTAGATTGTCGGAACACTACC
>NZ_JBIUWN010000092.1:0-19647 GCF_044743485.1 Pseudomonas sp. NPDC087614
TCAACCGCCTGTCACCCTACCTGCAAGTGCTCCAGCGCGATCTACTCGGTTCGTTGAAAGATCTTACCGACCTCGAGCTGGTACTCCACAAGTGGATCCGTCAGTACGTGGCCGACCAGGAAAACCCGAGCGCCGAAGTGCGTGGCCGTCGTCCGCTGCGCGCTGCGCAAGTGATCGTCAGCGACGTTGAAGGCGAGCCGGGCTGGTACCGCGTGAGCTTGAACGTGCGTCCGCACTTCAAGTACATGGGTGCCGATTTCACCCTGTCGCTGGTTGGCAAGCTGGACAAAGAGTAAGAGCGACTCATGGACGGATACGGCAGCCTTTTCGAACGCCTCAACGGCGATGCGCAACTACGCAAGGGCAACAGCCTTGAGGCTTGTGCCATGGCGTCAGTGGCTGCCCATCTGGCCAAAATGCTCAGCACCCGGGCCGGCAGCGTGCAAACGCTGTCCGACTACGGGTTGCCCGATCTCAATGACATGCGTCTGAGCCTGCACGACTCCCTGAGTCAGGCCCGTCTGGCCATCGAAAGCTTCATCGAAGCCTACGAGCCACGCCTGAGCAACGTGCGTGTCATTTCCCTGCCGCGTGACCACGATCAACTGCGCCTGGCCTTCAGTATCGAAGGCCTGCTGGAAGTTGAAGGGTTCAAGCGTCAGGTCAGTTTTTCCGCGCGCCTGGATGGCAGCGGACAAGTGAAGGTCACCTAAGGAGATCCCCGATGTCTGGCAAACCCGCAGCACGCGTATCCGACCCCACCGCTTGCCCGCTCCCCGGCCACGGCACCAACCCGATCGCCGCCGGTTCCGGCGACGTGTTCTTCGACGGCCTCGTGGCCGCCCGCCAAGGCGATGCGTCGGCGTGTGGTGGTGCGATGGTTGGCGATCTGGCGACCACGGTTCTGATCAATGGCAAACCGGCGGCCACGGTAGGTTCGGTTGGTTCTCATGGCAATAAGGTCACCGCCGGTTCTGGCACGGTGATTATCGGCAATTCGCATTCGCCGGCGCCGTTTGTGCCGCCGGAGCCGTTAGTCATTCCTGGAGTCTTCAACCGTGTTTTTTCATTCCATACAGCGGACGGACAACCAGTAGCAAACCTCAATTACAGAATGGTTTCTGACAGTGGCTTAGAGAAAGCAGGATGTTCATCGGCGGCTGGAGGCACAGGGTGTTTCTCCACTGGAAAACAAGCCGAGATGGTTACCATCTACGTGTCGTCGGAGTAATCGCGTGGAAACCTCTATTGTCATCGACGGCGTTGCACACATTTTCGAGACTTCCGATGGAAAAACGGAACTGAAAATCAAAGCCGAAACTACGCCGAGTGAAGATAAAAAACCGAAACAGCTTCCATTGCCTCACGTCTGGTTAATAACCAGAGGAAATGGGGTGCCTCTTTTTGCTCTAAAACCGAATGCACCAGATGTTCAGTTCAGGATCATGAAAGCTGAGAAACTGTATGCGGAAGCAATTCAGTGGTTTGAGCCGTTGGCTGATAATTATCGGAAGAAAATTTGGGTGAACCCCGAGTCTAAAACTGCCGGTACAGATGCCTACAATGCCTATAAGCAGTTTAGTTGGTCGCAAATTATTAAATTTGCAATTATTGACCGGATGTCAATTAGCTTTGCCCCGACAATGCCCGGTGATTGGAAAAATAGTTCTGAGGGTGGTGCCGAATTTTTAATGGTCATGATTGATGGTGAGCCCTATTGGGCTGACGGGGTTGGGCAAATACCGTTCGCGACCGATACATATCGTTTATATCTGGAAGAAACCAAGTCTTTGGAAGCTGCCATTAAGAAAACCGTTGAAACCGGTATGAAATATGGTGATGGTATTCCTATATTCCCAAAGGAGGACAAGACCAATGAGTACGATAATTATATGGTGCTACGTGGGGCTTTATGGGCTTCGGAAAATTTTGAACTACGCACTGAAACGGTAAGAGTATTTGCTGGGCGAATGGGCTATCGCGAGAAAGTGGTGACCAGTACTGTTTATCTTGGCACATACGATCAGAAGTTAAGAAGCTCCATCACGCAAGGCTCTGTAGATAAGTATGGAGAGTGGAAAAGATGATGGTGAGGCTAGCGGCGGGTTTATTGGTACATTTTTTTGCCTGCGTCATTTATGTCGTGGTTAATTACTATGGTGTTTCGCTGTACAAGGTTTTATTTGGTGGGCTTACCTCGCGTGGTGCTTCCATCGGGATTGCCATGTATATGGTGTTTTATCTGTTTATTTTTGTAAATTTAGTTGTTGCTGTAATTCCAAAGCGAATGGTGAAAGTTAGCATTGTTTTTCTAATGGTTGCATTGATATTGGTTTATCTGTTGCCGCTTTATCCTGTTCGCGCGGCCGCTTACAGCGTTTTAACGGGTGGGCTAACTATTTTGGCGATATGGCTGGCTGGCAAGTTTGAAAAGTTTTTGTTGGCTCGGGTCATGACATGAAGTTTTTTGCTTTCTGGAAAAAGGGGGCGGTCCCTAATATTGCTTGGGTCATTACTGATGGTTCTTTCTGCCCATGAAGTTTTTGTGCGGGAACGGCTCAATGAAATCAAGAGCGTGGCAATGCCTTGCCGCTTTCCTCTGCTCGGTCGGTTTGCTGACGATTCTGGTCGGCTTCGCGTTGCTGTTGCGAATGGAAAGCTCGACCGAACCAAAGCTCTTCGCTCATCCCCATGCGTTGTGGATTGGCGCCGAGGATGGCGGGGTTTTTGTCGAGGTCACCAAGCACGAAGCGCCCGACTATTACGTGGAGATTCGTCACGAAAATGGTCAGATGTGGACAGAAGGCTGGGTTCGATATGGCACCCGGGATAGCCATCCACTCAGCGCTGCAGCAATTGGTGGCTACGGCGGCGAAGAGCTCTATGTGTATACGGGCGTCGAGATCACTCCGCAAAAACAAGGAGCCGCACAGCGATGAATATCTACGTGCGCGTCGCGCAAACGATCCTTCATTCGGCCATCAACACCCGGAAGCGCATCGCCAGGAGACGCTGTATGTCCGCAACGACAATCGTGCTCCAAAGGATGTTTTTCATGCGATCCACTACCAGGCAGGTAACCCGTGTCCTTTAACCACTACTACCAAAGCGAACTCACCGCACTGCGCCAACTCGGTCGCCGTTTCGCCGAGCGTAGTCCGGCGCTGGCTCCGTATCTGGGGCAGGCTGGGCGGGATCCGGACGTGGAGCGGTTGCTCGAAGGCTTTGCGTTTCTGACTGGGCGTCTGCGGCAGAAGCTCGATGACGAACTGCCGGAGCTCAGCCATTCGCTGATGCAACTGCTGTGGCCGAACTACATGCGCCCGCTACCGGCATTCAGCATTTTGCAGTTTGATCCGCTTCAACGTTCGGGCCCGGCGCTGGTGGTCGAGCGCGATACGCCGATTGAAAGCAAACCGATCGAAGACGTGCGTTGCCGCTTCCGCACCTGCTACCCGACCGAAGTGTTGCCGCTGGATCTGGCTGCGCTGAACTACTCGGTGAAGGGCGACGGTTCGTTGCTCAGCCTGCGTCTGGAAATGAGCGCCGACGGCCATCTCGGCGAGTTGGAGCTGAGCAAACTGCGTCTGCACTTTGCCGGCGAGCGCTACATCAGCCAGATGCTGTACCTGAGTCTGCTGCGCAACCTGGAAGGCATCGAGCTGATCCCGCTCGACGGCGCCGGCAAGCCAATCGATGGCGTGGCGGGCAAGCCGATGGCGTTCAAGATTCCCGGTGACCGGGTCAAACCGGTGGGCTTTGCCGAAGAAGAGGCGTTGATTCCGTATCCGCTGAACACCTTCCGTGGCTATCGCTACCTGCAGGAATACTTCGCCTTCCAGGACAAGTTCCTGTTCGTCGACGTCAACGGTCTGGACATCCTCAAGGCGCTGCCGGAAGACACCCTCAAGCAAATGCGCGGGCTGGAGTTGCGTTTCGATATCCGCAAGAGCGGGATCATGCGCATGCGTCCGACGCTGGATAACGTGAAGCTGTTCTGCACGCCGATTGCCAACCTGTTCGCGCACGACGCCCTGCCGATTCGCCTCGACGGCAAGCAGGATGAATACCTGCTGCTGCCGGCGGAATACGATCTGGAAAACTGCGGCGTGTTCTCGGTGGAAACCGTCACTGGATGGAAGCCCGGCGGCCTCGGTTATCAGGAGTACGTGCCGTTCGAATCCTTCGAGCACGACCCGAGTTTCGACGTGCCCAACAGCCGCCCGCATTACAGCATCCGCCAGCGTTCATCCTTGCTGCACGACGGCCTCGACACCTACCTGAGCTTCGGCATCCGCCACACCGAGGCCCACGAAACGCTGTCGATCGAGCTGATGTGCACCAACCAGAACCTGCCGAAGAAGCTCAAGCTCGGCGACATCTGCATGGCTTGCGAGGAGACGCCGGAGTTCTTGAGTTTCCGCAACATCACCCCGGCCACCTCGAGTTTCGCGCCGCCGCTGAACCGTGACTTCCTGTGGAAGCTGATCAGCAACATGTCGCTTAACTATCTGTCGCTGGCCGACGTCAATGCGTTGAAGGTGATTCTGGAAACCTACGACCTGCCGCGCTACTACGACCAGCACGCAGAGAAGGTCAGCAAGCGCCTGCTCGGTGGTCTCAAGCACATCAAGCACCACCACGTCGATCGGCTGCACCGCGGCCTGCCGGTGCGCGGTTTGCGCACCGAACTGACCATCGACCCGGAAGGGTATATCGGTGAAGGCGACCTGTTCGTTTTCGCCTCCGTTCTTAACGAGTTTTTCGCGCTTTACGCCAGTCTCAATTCATTCCATGAACTGCGGGTAAAAAGCACACAGGGAGAGGTGTACCAATGGACACCACGTATGGGTCTGCAACCCCTGCTTTAAGCGGGTTGACCCGGGTAATACGCGAATACTCGCTGTTTCAGGCCGTGCTGCTGGTGATCGACCGGCTGCGCGATGCACACCCGCACCTGAGCGAAGACGATTTGTACGATCAGGTGGAATTCCAGGCCAACCCGAGCCTCGGATTCCCGCGCAGCGATGTCGATCGCGTGGAGTTTTTCGAAGAGCACGGGCAGATGCGCGCGCGCGTACGTTTCAACCTGATCGGCCTGGTCGGCTCCGGTTCGCCGCTGCCGGCGTTCTACGGTGAGCAGGCCCTGGGCGACAGCGAAGACGGCAACCCGACGCGCAACTTCCTCGATCTGTTCCACCATCGCCTGCAACGGCTGATGCTGCCGATCTGGCGCAAGTACCGCTACCGCGCGAGTTTCCAGAGCGGCGCGATCGACCCGTTCTCGTCGCAGTTGTTTGCGTTGATCGGTCTGGGCGGCGAAGAAATCCGCAAAGCCAAGGAACTCAACTGGAAACGCCTGCTGCCTTACCTTGGCCTGCTCAGCTTGCGGGCGCACTCGGCGGCACTGATCGAAGCCGTGCTGCGTTACTACTTCAAGCACGAAGACCTGGTCATCGAGCAGTGCATCGAACGCCGCGTGGAAATTCTCGAAGAGCAGCGCAACCGTCTGGGGCGCGCCAACAGCATGCTCGGCGAAGACCTGGTGCTCGGCGAACACGTGCGCGACCGCAGCGGCAAATTCCGCATTCACATCACCCAACTCGATTGGCAGCGATTCCATGAATTCCTGCCGATCGGCTTCGGTTACCAGCCGCTCTGCGCGCTGGTGCGGTTCACCCTGCGTGACCCGCTCGATTACGACATTCGCCTGGTTTTGCGCCAGGAAGAAATCCGCGAACTGCGCATCGGTGAGCAGAACGCCTGTCGCCTCGGTTGGACCAGTTGGCTGGGCCGCGAGAAAGCGGACGGCGTGGTGACCCTGGGCAGCAAAATTCATTAAGGACGTGAGCCATGATCAACGTAGACCTGCAACAACTCATCCAGGCGCTGGACGCCGAAACCCGTCGTGACCTGGAGCGTTCGGCCGAGCGTTGCGTCGCCCGTGGCGGCAGCAAAATCCTCGTCGAAGACTTGATGCTCGGCCTGCTGGAACGTCCGAACGGGTTGCTTGCCCGCGCGTTGCAAGACGCGGATGTCGATGCCGGTGAGCTCAGCGCCGCGCTGCAATCGCGTGTTGAACACAGCGCTTCGCGCAACCCGGTGTTTGCTCCGGAACTGGTGCAATGGCTGCAAGACGCCTTGCTCGTGGCCAACCTCGAACTGGGCCAGACCCAGGTCGAAGACGCCGCGCTGATCCTCGCGCTGCTGCGCAACCCGATGCGTTATGCCGGCAGCCGTTATCAGCCGCTGCTCGCCAAATTGAACATCGATCGCCTGAAAGAATTTGCCCTGTCGCAACAGGAGCAACCGGCGGCCAACGGCAAACCGGCCGCTCAGGGCGAATCGCTGTTGCAGCGCTTCACCCACAACCTGACCCAACAGGCCCGCGACGGCAAACTCGACCCGGTGCTGTGCCGTGACGGCGCGATCCGTCAGATGGTCGACATCCTCGCCCGTCGCCGCAAGAACAACCCGATCGTGGTGGGTGAGGCCGGTGTCGGTAAAACCGCCATCGTCGAAGGCCTGGCCTCGCGCATCGCTGCCGGTGAAGTGCCGCAAGTGCTCAAAGGCGTTGAGCTACTGTCGCTGGACATGGGCCTGTTGCAGGCCGGCGCCAGCGTCAAAGGTGAATTCGAGCGTCGCCTCAAAGGCGTGATCGACGAAGTCAAAGCATCGCCCAAGCCAATCATTCTGTTCATCGACGAAGCCCACACGCTGATCGGCGCGGGCGGCAATGCCGGCGGTTCCGACGCGGCCAACCTTTTGAAACCGGCGCTGGCGCGTGGCGAGTTGCGCACCATCGCCGCGACCACTTGGGCCGAGTACAAGAAATACTTCGAGAAAGACCCGGCGCTGGCCCGTCGTTTCCAGCCGGTGCAACTGCACGAACCGACCGTCAGCGAAGCGGTGACCATCCTTCGTGGTCTGGCTCAGGTCTACGAGAAGAGCCACGGCATTTACCTGCGTGATGACGCGGTGGTGTCTGCTGCTGAGTTGTCCGCGCGTTATCTGGCCGGTCGGCAACTGCCGGACAAAGCCGTCGATGTTCTCGACACCGCTTGCGCCCGCGTGCGCATCAGCCTCGCCGCCGCCCCGGAAAGCCTTGAGCGCCTGCGTGGCGAACTGGCTGAAGGTGGCCGTCAGCGCCAGGCCCTGCGTCGCGACGCCGAGGCCGGTCTGCTGATCGACCACGAAGCGCTGGAGGCACTGGAAGCGCGGCTGGACGAAGCCGAAAACGAAATGGTTGCACTGGAAGCCCTGTGGACTGAACAGAAGCAACTGGCCGAACGCCTGCTGGAACTGCGTCAGCAACTGGCCAAGGCCCGTGAAGCCGCAGCCGTCGAGCCGACCGTCAACATCGAAGAAGACGCCGAAGGCACCGTGATTGAAACCCTCGTCGCTGAAGTCGAGGAAGGTCAAAGCGTCGAAGCGCTGGAAGCCCAGCTCAACGAAACCCACAGCGCATTGACCGCCGCTCAGGTCAAAGAGCGTCTGGTCAGCTTCGAAGTCTGCCCGCGTCTGGTGGCTGAAGTGATCAGCGCCTGGACCGGCGTACCTTTGGCGCAACTGGCCCGTGAGCACAACGCCAAAGTCGCCAGTTTCGCCACCGACCTGCGCACGCGCATCCGGGGTCAGGAACAAGCCGTCCACGCACTGGATCGCTCGATGCGTGCCACCGCGGCTGGCCTGAACAAACCTGATGCACCGGTCGGCGTGTTCCTGCTGGTCGGCCCGAGCGGCGTCGGCAAAACCGAAACCGCGCTGGCCCTCGCCGACCTGTTGTACGGCGGTGATCGTTTTATCACCACCATCAACATGTCCGAGTTCCAGGAGAAACACACCGTTTCGCGCCTGATCGGTGCGCCACCGGGCTACGTCGGTTACGGCGAAGGCGGCATGCTCACCGAGGCCGTGCGCCAGAAGCCGTACTCGGTGGTGCTGCTCGATGAAGTTGAAAAGGCTGACCCGGACGTGCTCAACCTGTTCTACCAAATCTTCGACAAAGGCGTGGCCAATGACGGCGAAGGGCGCGAGATCGACTTCCGTAACACGCTGATCCTGATGACGTCGAACCTGGGCAGCGACCGTATCAGCGACCTCTGCGAAGACGGCGCGCGGCCAACCGCCGAACAGCTCGAAGAAACCATTCGCCCGGTACTCAGCAAGCACTTCAAACCGGCGCTGCTGGCACGGATGAAAGTGGTGCCGTACTACCCGGTCGGCGGCCCTGTGCTGCGCGAGCTGATCGAGATCAAACTCGGTCGTCTTGGCGAGCGCCTCAACCGTCGTCAGCTGGATTTCAGCTGGTGCCAGAACCTCGTCGATCACCTGTCCGAGCGCTGCACTCAAAGCGACAGCGGCGCGCGTCTGATCGACCACTTGCTTGATCAGCACGTCCTGCCGTTGGTGGCGGATCGTCTGCTCGATGCGATGGCCACCGGTGAAAGCCTCAAGCGTGTGCATGCCACGCTCGACGGCGACGCCAGCGTGACGTGCGAGTTTGCCTGAGGTGGGCGTGATGTTCACTCAAGTGCCGCAGCCGCTGGTCTATGCCGAAGCGTTGCTGGCGCAGTTCGCCAGCCTTTCGCGGGCGGCGGACGGTGCTGCGCTATTGAGTGACTTTGTGCGTGGGCTGGCCGGGCTGAGTGGTTGCGAACTGACGCAACTGTATCTGCTCGACGCCACCCACACCTGCCTGGGCATGAACGCCGAATACCTCGACGGCGCGCTGCAACCGCGTCAAGCGGCGAGCCTGCCGGCGGACTACAACGGTGAGCAACTGCTGCAATTTGCGCTGTGCCAGAACCGCGTGGTGTGCCTCGACGATTTGAGCGCCAGCCTGCACGAAACCAGTTTTCTGCCGGCCGTGGCAGTACCGTGGCAGTCGCTGCTGTGCGTGCCGCTGGTCAACCAGCACAAGGCTGTCGAAGGCTTGCTGTTGTGTGCCAGCCGCCATCGCACCGACCTGCAAGGCTTTGCCGACTCGCTCGGCCAACTCGGCTCGTTCGTACTCGGCCAATTGCACTTGCTGCAACGCCTGCGTCAACCTCAGGACGTCTCGGCACCGGTGTTGCGCAGTGTGCCGAGCATCAGTGGTTATGGGCTGATCGGCAAAAGCGCGGCGATGCGCCAGACCTACTCGTTGATCAGCAAAGTCCTGCACAGCCCTTACACGGTGCTGCTGCGCGGCGAAACCGGCACCGGCAAGGAAGTGGTTGCGCGAGCGATTCACGATTGCGGCCCGCGCCGTTCGCAAGCGTTCATTGTGCAGAACTGCGCGGCATTCCCGGAGAACCTGCTGGAAAGCGAGCTGTTCGGCTATCGCAAAGGTGCATTCACCGGTGCCGATCGCGACCGCGCCGGGCTGTTCGACGCGGCCAATGGCGGCACGCTGTTGCTCGACGAAATCGGCGACATGCCGCTGTCGTTGCAGGCGAAAATCCTGCGCGTGTTGCAAGAAGGCGAGATTCGTCCGCTAGGCTCCAACGATACGCACAAGATCGACGTGCGCATCATTGCCGCGACTCACCGTGATCTGGCGGTGCTGGTCAGCGAAGGCAAATTCCGCGAAGACTTGTACTACCGCCTCGCGCAATTTCCGATTGTGCTGCCGGCCCTGCGTCAGCGCGAAGGCGACATTCTTGATCTGGCCCGCCATTTCGCCGAGAAGACCTGCTCTTTCTTGCAGCGTGACCCGGTGTGTTGGTCCGAAGAAGCACTTGAACACCTGTGCGGTTATACCTTCCCCGGCAACGTCCGTGAACTCAAGGCCCTGGTCGAGCGTGCGGTACTGCTGTGCGAGGGCGGCGAGTTGCTGGCCGAGCATTTCTCCCTGCGCATGGAACCCATGTTCGAAGACAACAGCGGCCTGAATCTGCGCGAGCGTATGGAGCAGGTCGAGCGCTCGTTGTTGCTCGATTGCCTGCGCAAGAACGACGGCAACCAGACCCTCGCCGCCCGTGAGTTGGGCCTGCCTCGGCGCACGCTGCTGTACCGCCTCGGGCGCCTGAATATCAATCTTGGAGATTTCGATGGATAGGCCAAGATCATCGACTTCGCCGCAAAAAAACTATTTCAGCGCCGCCCGCAAGGGTCGGCGCTTTGTGCTTTGTCTACCCCTGGAGACCCTCTGATGTCTGTTCGTCACTGGCACGCTGTCCTGCTGACCCTCGTCGTTCTATGCGGCCTTGGCGGCTGTAGCGGCAATTACAAATTCAACGACAACGACTATCGCCCGTTGGGTGATCCGCAAGCGGTCAATCGCGGCAAGTGACCGCAAGGAGCATCAAACATGGAATTGGTTTTCGAAATGCTGAACACCAAGCAGTTCGTGCCCACCGAGTTGTGCCAGAAGACCTTCAAACAGGCTGGCGGCGTCATCGGGCGGGGCGAGGACTGCGACTGGATCATCCCTGACCGCAAGCGTCATCTGTCCAATCATCATGTGATTGTCAGTTACCGTGAGGGCACGTTTTTCCTGACCGACACCAGCAGCAATGGTGTCCAGGATGGCGCAAGCGGCGCACGCCTGCACAAGGGCGAACCGGTCCGCATCGAACACGGCAGCACCTACGTGCTGGGCGACTTCGAGATCCGTGCGCGACTGGTGCGTGACCCGGCGACCTTCGACGGCGAAGTCGGCCGTCCACGCGCCGCTGGCAGCATCATCCCGGACGACGCGTTCCTCGACCTCGACCCGCTCAACGCCCTCGAACAGCAAGAGCGCGTCTATTCGGAAATCGACGAACTGCTGGCGCCCAACACCAAACCTGAAGACTCCCGTCAGCGTGCCGACTACGCCCGCATCGACATGGAAAGCCTGATGGTGCCGGAGCTGATCGCCGCGCCCGCCGAACCTGAGCCTGCTCCGGCACCCAAAGCCGTCGAGCGCCAAAGCGAAGGTTTCTGGGAGCATTTCGGCGCCGCGCTGGGTGTGGATCTCAAAGGCGTCAGCCACGACGAACGCGAAGCCCTGGCGCTGAACGCCGCGCGTCTGTTGCGTCAAAGCGTCGGTGGTTTGCAGCAGAGCCTGCGCACCCGTTCGGAGTTGAAAAACGAGCTGCGTCTGGCCCAGACCACCGTGCAAGGCACCAACAAGAACCCGCTGAAATTCGCCGTCGACCCGAGCGAAGCGCTGCAGATTCTGTTGCAGCCAAGCAAGCCCGGGCATTTGCCGGCTGAGCAGGCCATTTCCCGTGCGTTCCGCGATTTGCAGGCGCATCAGGTGGCTTTGCTGACCGCCAGCCGTGCCGCCGTGCGCGGCACGCTGGAACACTTCTCGCCCGAGCAACTGACCCTGCGTTTCGAGCGCGACAACAAGCCGTTGATCGCCACGTCGGGCGGGCGCTGGAGAGCGTTCGGCCGTTACCACCAGGCCCTGCGTCAGGACGATGACTGGAGCGAGCGTCTGCTGGCCCGCGACTTCGCCCAGGCCTACGAAGAACAGATCCGCCTGATCTCCACCCTCCACACCGACCACCAAGGATGATGCGCATGTCTCGCCGCTCGACCGCTTTTTTCAAGACGCTGACTGCGCTCACCGTGCTGGTGCTGCTCGCCGGTTGCTCGTCGCTGTCGCCGTACTCGAAAGTGACCAAGATCAACCTGAAACTGACCGGCAGCGATCAGTTGAACCCTGACCTCAACGGCCGCCCGTCGCCGATCGTGGTGCGCCTGTTCGAACTCAAGCACCCGGTGACCTTCGAGAACGCTGACTTCTTCAGCCTCTACGAGCGAGCCAAGGAATCCCTCAACCCGGATCTGGTGGCCAGCGAAGAACTCGAACTGCGCCCGGGTGAAACCGTGGAAATGAAACTCAGCGTGGAGGAGGGCAGCCGCTATGTTGGCGTTCTCGCCGCCTACCGTGACCTGCCGGAAACCCAGTGGCGCTACACGGTGCAGATCACCCCGCTGGAAATCACCGAGGCGGACCTGACCCTCGACCAGGCCGGTATTCGCAACACCCATCAAGTGCTCGCCAAGGCGGATGACTGAACATGAATACCCATAAAGTCATTTGGCAGGAAGGCATGTTGCTGCGTCCGCAGCACTTCCAGCACAACGATCGCTATTACGATCACCAGATGAAAACCCGTACCCAGTTGCTGGGCGGTTACACCTGGGGTTTCCTCAATCTGGAGATCGACTTGCAGTTCCTCAACATGGGCAAACTGGTGATCAGTGAAGCCTCGGGGATTCTGCCGGACGGCAGCCTGTTCGAACTCGGTGGCAACACCGAACCGCTGGCGCTGGACGTACCGCCGAACACGGGCAACACGCCAATCTACCTGGCGCTGCCACTGGTCACCGGCAACCACATCGAGTCGCGCCGTCCGGAGCAATCCGATGTGCTGGCGCGTTACACCGCGTACGACGCCGAAGTCGCTGACTCCAACGCCGGCGACGACTCGGCCAGCCAGGTCAGCTGTGGTCGCCCCGATTTCAAACTGTTGCTCGGCGAGCAGCAGAGCGATCAGGCTTACGTGAAGCTGAAGATCTGCGACGTACTCGATACCACGCCCGACGGCGTGATCAGCCTCGATCCGGACTTCGTGCCGACCTACATTCAGGCTCACGCTTCCAGCTACTTGCTGTCGTGCCTGAAAGAAGTCATCAGCATGCTCAGCCACCGTGGCGACACCATTGCCGAGCGGATTCGCTCCAACGGCAAGGTCGGCGGTGCCGAAGTCGGTGACTTCATGATGCTGCAACTGATCAACCGCACCGAACTGCTGCTGCGCCACTATCTGGGTCTGGAGCAGGTGCACCCGGAAGAGTTGTACCGCACGTTGCTGACCATGCTCGGCGATCTGGCGACGTTCTCCGGCGAGAGCAAACGCCCGCGTCTGGACAGCCGCTACTCCCACGCCGACCAGGGCGCGAGCTTTCGCAAACTGATGGACGCGATCCGTCAGGTGCTGTCGATGGTGCTTGAGCAGCACGCCATCGAACTGATCCTGCAAGCGCGGCAGTACGGGATCATCGTGTCGCCGTTGCACGACCACAAACTGCTGGGCTCGGCGTCGTTCGTGCTGGCGGCCAGTGCCAACTGCGACTCCGAAGAGCTGCGCCACCGCTTGCCGGCGCACCTCAAGGTGGGCCCGGTGGAGCGTATCCGCCAACTGGTCAACCTGCACCTGCCGGGGATCAAGGTCAAACCTTTGCCCGTCGCTCCACGGCAGATCGCGTTCCACTCGAACAAAACCTATTTCATCCTCGAACTCAGTTCCGAAGATCTGGCACAACTCGAGCGCTCCGGCGGCTTCGCGTTCCATGTGTCCGGCGAATTCGCCGAGCTTGAACTGAAATTCTGGGCCATCAGGAACTGACCGACATGAACACGGAAACGGAATACAGCCAGGACGACAAAACAGTCTTGCTCGACCGTCAGGGCCACGGACCGGCGTCGAGTCCACTGACCGACTTCGCCGCGCCGCCGCGTTTCGAGCAACTGGAAGAACGCATGATCTACGCCGCACGCGTGCGCCCGGCGGAAGCGTTCAACATCAGCCTCAATTCGCTGGTCGCCGCGTCGTCCGAGTTGCTCTCGGAAGTGGTGCGCCTCAAGCACAGCGAAACCCGCGAAGACCTTTATGCGCTCAACGCGCGCCTGACCGCCGGGCTCAAGCTGTTTGAAGTGAGCGCCCTGCACAACGGCGCCGAAAGCAGCCAGGTGATGGCGGCGCGCTACGTGCTCTGCACCGTGGTCGACGAAGCCGTCGTGACCACGCCGTGGGGCAACGAAAGCGAATGGTCGCAGATGAGCCTGCTCAGCAGCTTCCACAACGAAACCTTCGGGGGCGAGAAGTTCTTCCAACTGCTCGATCGGCTCTCGAAGAACCCGGTCAAACACCTGCCAATGCTGGAGCTGATGTACCTGTGCCTGTCCCTCGGTTTCGAGGGCAAGTACCGCGTACAGGCACGCGGCATGCTCGAGCTTGAAGGCATCCGCGACGCCTTGTACCGGCAGATCCGTCAGTTGCGTGGCGACGTGCCGCGTGAGTTATCGCCGCATTGGGAAGGCTTGAACGATCAGCGCCGCAACCTGGTGCGCATCGTGCCGGCATGGATGGTGGTGTTGTTCACTTTCGTCTGTCTGGTGGTGATGTATTCGGGCTTCGCCTGGGTCTTGGGTGAGCAGCGCGACACCGTGCTGCAACCTTACCAGCCGCTTGATCCAGCCGCGGTTCAACCGCAGTCGCAGCCGTAAACAGGGACGTGTGATGAAAAAGTTTTTCAAGAAAGTCGGCGCCTTCCTGCGCCAGACCTGGGTCTGGACCCTGCTGCTGGTGCTGTTCGTGGCACTGCTGGTGTGGTTCGTTGGCCCGTTGTTGGCGGTTGATGACTACAAGTTCTGGGAGAGCCCGACCTCTCGCCTGTTGACCATCGCCGTGCTGTTCCTGATCTGGGGCCTGACCATGGTCTTCGTCAGCTGGCGCGCCGGTGTACGCAAGAAAGAAGTCGAAGCCACCGAAGACGGCCAGGATCGCATCCGCCGCGAAGAGCTGATCGACGACGAACAGAAAGAGTTGAAGGCGCGTTTCAAAGACGCGCTGAAAACCCTGAAAACCTCGAGCCTGTATCGCGGCCGCAGCGAGCGCTGGCGCAACGAACTGCCGTGGTATCTGTTGATCGGCCCGCAGTCCAGCGGCAAGACCAGCCTGCTGGACTTCTCCGGTCTGGAATTCCCGATCAACAAGATCGACCGCAAGCTGACCCGCGACACCCAAGGCACCCGTCATTGCGACTGGTACTTCGCCGACCACGGCGTGCTGATCGACACCGCCGGGCGTTACATGACCCAGGGCGAAGCAGACGTCGACGGCAGTGCCTGGACCACCTTGCTGGAACTGCTGCGCAAACGTCGTCGCGGTCGTCCGTTGAACGGCGTGCTGGTGACCATCCCGGTGGAAACCCTCACCGGTGGTAGCGAGCAAGACATCGACACCCTGGCGCGCCAGGTGCGTGGTCGCCTGCAAGAGATCTATCAGAAGCTGCACGTCGACGTGCCGGTGTATCTGGTACTGAGCAAGGCCGACAAGCTGCTGGGTTTTGACGAGTTCTTCGATCAATTGACCCGCGAAGAAAGCGATCAAGTGCTCGGTACCAGTTTCCGCAAGGATCAACAGGGCACCGACGTGGCGGTGTTGCGCAACGAGTTCGAAGAACTGCTGCGTCGCCTCAACAGCCAAGTGATCATGCGCATGCACTCCGAGCGCGACACTCAGCGCCGTGGCCGCATCCTCGACTTCCCGCATCAATTGGGGCAGATCGGCGAGCGCCTGTGCCTGTTCGTCGACATGGCGTTCACCGGCAACCGTTACCAGCGTGCCACGCAACTGCGCGGTTTCTACCTGACCAGCGCACCGCACCTGACCCAAGAGATGGATGCGACCACTGCCGCTATCGGTGCCAACCTGGGCATCAATGCCGGTGTATTGCCGACCTTGCGCAGCGGTCGCTCGCGATTCATCCACCATTTGTTCAGCCAGGTGATTTTCCCCGAGGCCGATCTGGCCGGTCTGGACAAGCGCGAACGCAGCCGCATCCACTGGGGCCAACGTGCGCTGTACGTCGGCGCACTGGCGGCATTGGCGTTGTTCGGCATGCTCTGGGCGGGCGGTTTCTCGGCCAACTACGAGCGTCTGGAAAACCTGCGCAATCTGGCGCAGAACTGGAATCAGCAGCGTTCGGTGCTGTCACCGCGTGATGACGCGATGGGCGCGCTGAAAACCCTCGACACCAGCTACGCGGCAACGCAGGCGTTCCCGAAAAAGGGCGACGTGTCGTATCACGAGCGTGGCGGCCTGTATCAGGGCGAAGACGTTAATCCGGTGGTCAAGGAGGCTTACGAGCGCGAGCTTGAAACGCAACTGCTGCCCCGCGTCGCAACCCTGCTCGAAGGCCAGATCCGCGCCAACATGAAGGACCGCGAACGCCTGATCAACAGCCTGCGTGCGTACCTGATGTTGAACATGAAGGATCGTCGCGACGCGGCGTGGCTCAAGGACTGGGTGGCCACCGACTGGTCGCAGCGCTACACCGGCAACACCGCGGTGCAGAACGGCCTGAACCACCACCTCGAACGCCTGCTGAAACAGCCTTTCATCTACCCGCTGAACGATCAGTTGGTGGCTCAGGCGCGTCAGGTCTTGCGCAGCGAATCGTTGGCCACCGTGGTCTACCGCATGCTCCGCGAGCAGGCGCGCAACCTGCCGGAATACCGTTTCAGCCAACACCTCGGCCCGCAGGGCTCGCTGTTCATCGGCACCGACTACGTGATCCCGGGGTTCTACACCCAACAGGGTTATCAGCAGTACTTCTCGGTGCAGGGCTCGGCACTGGTCACCGACATCCTGCGTGACAACTGGGTGCTGGGCGAAGGCGCGGGCATCAGCGACATGGACTTGCGTCGCCTGATGGTCGAACTGGAGCAACTGTACTTCCGCGACTACGCCAACTACTGGAGCGAAGCCGTTGGCCAGGTGGCATTGCCGCCAATCAACGACGCCGGTGAAGGCGCCGAGCAACTGGCGGGCCTGACCTCGGCCAACTCGCCGGTGCTGGCATTGCTGACCGAAGTGCGTGAAAACACCCGCTTCCCGGCGGCCGCTGATCCGGTGGACGAGGCGGGCGATGCTGCCGATGCCTTGGCTGGGCAGAAAGGCAAACTGGGCAAAGTCGGCAAACTGGCGTCGGCGGTGGCCGACAAGGCTTCGGCCCTGAACGTCGCGAAAAACCTGCCGGACACTGCCAAGAAGTCGCTGCAACGTCGCTTTGAACCGTTGCATCGCTTGCTCGATGACAACAACGGCCCGGCCGCTGATCTGACCCCGGCACTGAGCGCGCTCAACGACCTGCAACTGCAACTGGCCAGCCTGGCCCGTTCCAGCACGCCGGAACAAGCCGCGTTCGAACTGGCGAAAACCCGCATGGGCGGCCAGCGTGATGCGCTGACCAACCTGCGCAATGCCTCCGGTCGTCTGCCGCGTCCGCTCAGCGTGTGGTTCAACGTGCTGGCCGAAGACTCCTGGCGCCTGGTGCTCAGCGATGCCTACCAATACCTGAACGGCCGTTATCAGAACGAGTTGTACAGCGTGTATGGCAAAACCATCAGCAAGCGCTATCCGTTCAGCGCCAGCAGCACCAGCGACGTGGCGATCAGCGACTTCCGCGATTTCTTCAAGGCGCAAGGCGTTGTTGACCGCTTCTTCGACAACTACATGCGTCCGTTTGTCAGCGGTGATCCGGGCAACTACCGGATGCGCAGCGTCGACGGCCACAGCCTGCCGGTGTCCAAGGTCTACC
Organism: Pseudomonas sp. NPDC087614; assembly: GCF_044743485.1. Classification (NCBI taxonomy): domain Bacteria; kingdom Pseudomonadati; phylum Pseudomonadota; class Gammaproteobacteria; order Pseudomonadales; family Pseudomonadaceae; genus Pseudomonas; species Pseudomonas sp. NPDC087614. The sequence goes on from NZ_JBIUWN010000092.1 coordinate 17,311, forward strand.
TCGATCAGATGGCCGCTGCGCAGACGATTCGCAAGAGCTTCTTCTCGATCAACCCGGCCGAACCGCAAGTGCAGTTCAAACTGGAGCCGTACACCCTAGACCCTGCCGTCAGCCGTTCCGAATTCAAGTTCGGCGACCAGACCATGGAATACCGTCACGGCCCGATCCTGCCCATGTCGTTCAAATGGCCAACCGATGCTGAAGACGGTCGCACCAGCCTGGTGATGGACAAGATGGCGGGGCGCCCGATCGGTATCGAGAAGAACTCCGGCCCATGGTCGCTGTTCCGTCTGTTCGACCTGATGCAGACCGAGTACCTGAGCGGTCGTGACGTGTTGGTGCTCAAAGCCAATGTGGGTGGCCTGCGTGCCAACTACCTGCTGTCCAGCCAACGCACGCCGAACCCGTTCGACATGGGCGTACTGCGCACCTTCCGTATGCCGGTGCAGCTCTGATGCTCGTGGCCAGTCCCTGGCGCAGCGCGGCGCGTACCGACCCGGGCAAGGTGCGGGCGCGCAACGAAGATGCCTTCCTCGACAATCCGCAGCAGGGGCTGTGGGTGGTCGCGGACGGCATGGGCGGTCATCAGGGTGGCGACATCGCCAGCCAGTTGATCGTCGCCAGCCTGGCTGATTTGCCGCAACACGATGACTTCGACGAGCGCCTCAAAGCCATTCGCCAGTGCCTGCACTGGTTGAATCGGCGTTTGGGACAAGAGTTGACCGTCACCGCCGGACGTCACGACAGCATCATGGGCAGCACCGTCGTGGCGCTGCTGATGGAAGGCAATCGCGCGGCCTGCATTTGGGCTGGCGACAGCCGTTGTTATCTGTGGCGCGGGCAGCGTTTGTATCAACTGTCCAAAGACCATTCGCTGCAACAGCAACTGATTGACGAACAGCAAATGAGCGTCGAACAGGCGGCGGCGCACCCGGCGGCTCAGGCATTGACCCGAGCCGTCGGCGCCGCCGAAACACTGACCCTGGATGTACTGGAACTTGAGGTGTATCCGGGCGATGCATTTTTGCTGTGCAGCGATGGTTTGTACCAAGGCATGAGCAGCGATGCCCTCGGCAACGCCCTCAGCCTCAGCGCGCCACATGTGGCGCTGGAACGTTTGTTCGACGGCGCCCTGCGGGGCTCCGCTCGCGACAACCTGACAGCCGTGGTGATCCGCCAATGACCAACATCGAATCACCCATCGATGACGTGCTGATGAGCGAAGAACAGGCCAACAACCTGACCTACTTCGCCTTCGCCAAGGAGCACAAAGCAGAACCTTTGCCAGCGCCAACCAAGGCCAGCATCGGTGCACTGCCAGACATACTCGCCGGTCGCTACCACCTCGAGCGTCTGCTCGGGGCGGGCGGCATGGGCGCTGTTTACCGGGCCAGGGATCTGCTGCACGAACAGTTCGGCGATCCCGACCCTTACATCGCGCTGAAAATCCTCAGCGAAGAATTTGCCGAATCGCCGGACGCCAGTGCCTTGCTCTACGGCGAGTTCGCCCTGACCCGACGCCTGCGCCACGACAACGTTGTGCGCGCACACACCTTTGAAGTCGACACCGATTGCCAGCGGGCCTTCATCACCATGGAATACATGCGTGGCCTGACCCTGGACAAATTGCTCTGCGAGCGGCCCCTCGGCCTGCCGTGGAAAGAACTGCGCGACATCGTCCTGCCGCTGCTCGACACGCTGGCCTATGCCCACCGTCGCGGTGTGCTGCACGGTGACATGAAACCGAGCAACGTCATGCTCAGCGAAGACGGCTTGCGCCTCTTCGACTTCGGTTTGGGCCAGGCAGAAGAGGGCACCTTGCCCGGCCTGCCGCACCTGAGCCGCGAACGCTTCAACGCCTGGACCCCGGGCTACGCCGCCCCCGAACTGCTTGAGGGCCAACCCTTGTCGGCCAGCGCAGACGTGTACGGCGTGGCCTGTGTGATTTATGAACTGGCGGGCGGCAAACACCCGTTCCGCCGCTTGCCCTCTACCCAGGCCCGCGACGAGCATCTGGAGCGCCAGCTGCAAGCCCCGCAGAACCTGCCAAAACACAGTTGGCCAGCGCTGCAACAGGCGCTGAGCTTTGATCCGGCAGCACGCACCATCACTGCCGACCAATTGCGTGACGCCTTGGGCGCCACTTCGTCCTGGCTACAACGTCTGCGGTTTCGGGCGTAACGGATGACATTCGAACAGGGAGCACACGATGTTCAATTCAGCTAACGAAACCCACTTCAGCCTCAAGGTCGAAGACTACGTGGGCGACCTGCAAGTGCTGTCGTTTGTCGGCACCGAAGGCATCAGCCAGCCGTATCGTTTCGACCTCGAACTGGT
>NZ_JBIUWN010000093.1:0-19031 GCF_044743485.1 Pseudomonas sp. NPDC087614
AACAAGCGTGTTCAGCCTTTTCGTGCGCCAGCGCGTAACGCACCGGCACCACAAACAGTTCGGGCTGACTGGCGGGACACGGATGCACCGTGCAATTGATATCAGCGTGTGGCTGGGCTTTGGCCTCGCGTTGGGCCTGAGCGGCCTCGTCGACCATGGCCAGTTTTTCGGCGCTCATCGGGCGAAGTCCTTGTCGGTCAGCACGTCTTCGATGCGCCCGTGAATGCCTTCGCCGTTATGGCCAAATTGCAGAAACGCCGGTTGGCTGAGCAAGCTCTCCAGATCGAAATCCGGGTGCTCGCTGACCAGTTCAATGTGGATGTTGTAAAGGTTGCTGATTGCTTCGGTGCCGCTGAAGGCCAGCACCTTGAAGTCGTGACGGATCGCAGGAATCTGCAACGAGAAATGCGCCGCATTGGCCGGCCGGAACATACGCTTATCCTTAAGCAAAGAGGAAAAGAGCGCGATGTCGAAACCGTCCCTGGTTTGTGCTCGCGAGAACTGGCGGGCACGGTAACAAGGGAGCTGATTATTCTATGTAGGGAGACTCGCCAACACTTGTAGGACGCTTCGCGAATTAGAAAATCCCCCCTCATCGAAGATCAGTGGCGGGTAAATCACTAACTCAAATTCCACGGCAAACAACGCCCGGATTGATGGGCGGCACATTGTGTATTTCAATTCGGGATGTTTAACAACTGAGGGAAAAATACAGAACCGTCCCACAAGGTTTTCAGGTTGTCCGTCGGACGTCCGGTCTCTAGGCTGTGCTCGTCGCTGCCAATTCAGCGACCGGGATTGGAAACCCCGAGTAGAACCGAGCGCACAAGCTCCTTTCATAACGTATCCTTGCGCACCTTCATGGTGTGCACTCCGTTATGGCGGCTGTGCGTGGGAGACCTTCGGGTCAACCGGGTTCTCCGTTCCCCGGGTTTCCAACCTGCGCACAGCTGCCACCTATTCGTTCGGAAACCGAATCGGCCAGCTCCAATCCTGATCGGAGAACACCATGAAAAAACCAACACCCAATCCCCCCGAAACAAACACCGACCCAACGTCCCCCTACGCCTCCATCGACAGCAAAAAACTCCACGAAGCGGCCGACCGCGCCCTCGACCACTACCTCAAACCGACCGCTCACCTCATGGCGTCCAATCGCCCCTACGAACCGATGTACCTCGCCAACCCGGCGTATGACACCGAGTCCCTGCTGGCCAATGCCAGCGAAACGCTGGGTTCGGTCACCGAGATGCTCAACAACTTCGCCGCCATGCTTGATACCTCACACCGCAAGACCGCGCTGGGCATCGCGCAAATCGTCATGCTGAGTGAGCTGGCGGTGAATCAGGCACTGGATAACGTTCAGCCGACGGCGTAAGTACGGCGGCGCATAAAAAATCCGATGCCCGTACAGGCATCGGATTTTTATTTCTGGCGGCCAAAGGTCAAATAGCAACCACGAAGCGGCCATTCAAACCGAAAGCGTCTTGCCATCCACCGGATCACCAATCGTCAGGAAATGCCCGCCCGCCACATGGTGCAGCGTGCGCAAACCATCCTGCCCGTCGAAATGCCAGCGCCCCTCACTGAACACGCGTTCGTCGGCATGGGCGGCGATGACTTCGGCTAGAAACAAATCGTACTGTTCGTGATTGCGCGGCTCAGGCAACAAGCGGCATTCGAGCCAGGCGACGCAACCGTCGAGCAATGGCGCGTCGACTTGTTCACCACTGAAGGTCTGCAAGCCATACGCCTGAAACTTGTCCTGCCCTTGGTTTTGAGTGATTTCCAGCCCCGACGTGTTACCGACGGTTTGCACAATGTCGGCCTGATTGGCGCACGGCACGTTGAGGACGAAGGTGCCGGAGGCTTCGAGCAATTGACGGGTCCAGGTGGACTTGTCGAGCACGACCGCGACTTTCGGCGGTTCGAAATCCAGCGGCATCGCCCACGCGGCGGCCATGATGTTGCGTTGGCCATCATGGGCTGCGCTGACCAGTACGGTCGGCCCGTGATTGAGCAAACGATAGGCTTTGTTCAGGGGAACCGGGCGGCGGTGGGCGGCGCTCATGGGGATCTGCTCCGGGGAAAAGGAACAGATTGTAGCGCCAGCGCACAGCAAGCAGTGGCGATGAAACAACATGTGGGAGATTGCTCGCGAAGACGTCAGGCCTGTCGACATCAATACTGAATGTAACGGCCTCTTCGCGAGCAAGCTCGCCCACAGGTGGGAGGGTTAGTCCGATCAGTTGGACAATTGATTGGCAAACTGGCCGACTGCATCGACCACTTTCTGCGCGCCGTCCTGGATCTCGACAATCACCGTGCCCGCCTCCGCCGCCAGCGCCAGCCCTTGTTCGGCCTGCAACTTACCGTCGGTCATCAGTGCGACGGCGTTGCGCGCCATGTCCTGGTTCTGCCGTACCACGCCGACGATTTCCTCGGTCGCCTGACTGGTACGTGAAGCCAGTTGTCGCACTTCATCGGCCACCACCGCAAAGCCGCGCCCCTGCTCCCCCGCACGGGCCGCTTCAATGGCGGCGTTGAGTGCCAGCAGATTGGTCTGTTCGGCAATCCCGCTGATGGTTTTGACGATGGAGCCGATCACTTGCGATTGTTCGTTCAGTGCTTCGATGCCTTCGCTGGCTGTCTGCATGTGCCGCGACAAGTCACGCATCACATTCACCGCTTCGGTCACCACGGTGGTGCCACGCTGCGCAGTGCTGTCGGTTTGTTGCGAGGTGCTGTAGGCAATGCTGGCGGCGTCGGCGACGGCTTGTTCGCGGTTGACCTGCTCAGTGATCACCGTGGCGAATTTCACCACTTTGTACAGTTTGTTGTTGGCATCGACCACCGGGTTGTAGGAAGCCTCCAGCCAAACCGTACGACCATGGCTGTCGACCCGTTTGAAACGGTTGGCGACAAACTCACCGCTGTTCAGGCGATGCCAGAAGTTCTGATATTCGGCGCTGTTGTATTCCTCCGGAGTACAGAACATGCGGTGATGCTTGCCTTTGATCTGCGCCAGGCTGTAACCCATGCTGCTGAGGAAGCGCTCGTTGGCATTGAGTACGTTACCGTTGAGATCAAACTCGATCAGTGCCGTGGAACGTACCAGTGCGCCGATCAGGTTTTCGTGCTCGCGGGACGCTTCAATGGTGCGGGTCAGGTCGCTGGAGTAGATCGAGATGTGCCGGATCCGCCCATCGGAGGAGCGCACAGGCTGCACGATCGAACGCAACCAGGCCTCGTTGCCATTGCCACGCAACAGGCGCACGGCACCGGCGAAATGCTCGCCACGGGCCATGGCGTTCTTGAAGCGCTGGTGGAATTCGTCGGATTTGACGTGAGCCGGCACGATGTCTTCAATCGCGCGGCCAATCAGGTCGTGGCTCTTGTAGAACATCTCATTGAGGAAGTTCTGATTGACCGATTGAATCCGTCCGTCCGGTTCAAGGGTCAGCACCAGCATCTCGCTATCCAGACTTTCCTTTACTTGCACAAGGCTGGAGAGTTCTTCACGAAGAGCAGCCAGCTCTTGCTTCAAGCGTTTGTTGAACATGGAAAGCACCGATGGATAGATTGAGAGGCGGTGTACAGCCTAACCATCGGCCTTGGAACGCTTTTCTGAAGAGCGCTTGAGACTGCCCAGTCAAAAATACTTCATGCACGCCGAATCAGGCATTTCCCGCCACCTGACATTGGTCCGTGCGCGGCACCCCAGAGGCCTAAATACGCAGCGCTCAAAACGCTTTCCGCGCCCATTACCGCGCAGAACGTGACGCAGATCGGCATCAGACCGACCAACCCCGATCAGCAGGCACGGTAGCGCCATCATCAGTTTCTCAGCGGCCTCCAGGCCGTAACCCAACCGTCACATCCGCTTGCTAGCGTCCGGCAGAAACATACTGAAACATTTAAGCAAAACGGGCGCGATATGAACGACGAGACAAACGACAAAGACCCCTCCTCGCCAGAATCCGACAATCCCACCGACACCAGTCGCCGCCGCTTTCTCGGCGGCGTCGCGGTGCTGGGCGTTGGCGCAACACTGGCCGGGTGCAGTCATGCCGGCGATCAGCCTGGCAAACCGGCCGAACGCCCACTGTCCCCGGCTGAACTGGACAAGGCCCTGCGCGATCAAGTGAAAACAGTCGTGGTCATCTACGCCGAGAACCGTAGTTTCAATAACCTGTTCGGCGATTTCCCCGGCGTGGAAAAACCGTTGTCAGCGCTCAAGCCTGCCGATTATCAACAACGCGACCGCGACGGCAGTCTGCTGCAAACCCTGCCTCAGGTCTGGGGTGGCGTGTTGCAGGTCGGCCCGCAAACGCTGGATGGCGTGACCTACCCCAGTGCCACGCAGTTTCAGCAAAACCTGCCCAATGCACCGTTTGCCCTCAAAGGCCCGAACGGCGAGGACTTGCCGTTCGGGCTGGTGACTCGCGACTTGTGGCATGTGTTTTATCAGAACCAGATGCAGATCAACGGCGGCAAGAACGACGGTTTTGTGGCGTGGGCCGACTCCGGTGGCTTGACCATGGGCCACTATGCCCAAAGCCGTTATTCCCTGCGTCTGTGGGACGTCGCGCAGGAATTCGTGCTGTGCGACAACTTCTTTCAGGGTGCCTTCGGTGGTTCGTTCCTCAACCACCAGTATCTGATCAGCGCCACCGCACCGTTCTATCCGGACGCGGCCCACTCGGTGGCCAAGAGCCAAATCGCCGCCCTGCAAAGCGACGATCCGGCCGATCCGCGTCTCAAGCCGCTGGAGCAATCACCGGCCAGCGCCATGACCGGGCCACCGCAGTTCGGCCCGAGCGCATTGACGCCGGACGGTTTTGGCGTCAATACGCTTGCCCCGCCCTATTGGCCAACGTGGATTCGCGACCCGGAGCGCCCAGCGTACGCAAAAGCGGATCTGCCAAACGTCATGGTGCCCCAGACCCACGAACACATCGGCGACAAACTGTCGAAAAAGAACGTCGACTGGGCCTGGTACGCCGGGGCATGGCAGGCGACGCTGGAGCAATACAAGGACTCCGGTGGCATTCCAAAAATCCCCAACTTTCAGTATCACCACCAGCCGTTCAACTACTTCAAGCAGCAAGGCCCGCAAAACCCGGACGAGCGCAACAAACGCTTGCGCGATGCCGGTTTGGGCGACGAGTCGAGTACCAACAAGTTCTTCGCCGACGCCGAGGCCGGCAAGTTGCCGGCGGTGAGTTTCTATAAACCTCAAGGCAACCTGAACATGCACGCCGGTTATGCCGACGTGGCGTCCGGTGACCGGCACATCGTGCGTGCCCTGAAAGTGCTTCGCCAAAGCCCCCAGTGGAAAAACATGGTGGTTATCGTCACCGTCGATGAAAACGGTGGCTGGTGGGATCACGTTGCGCCGCCCAAGGGCGACCGCTGGGGGCCAGGTTCGCGGGTCCCCGCCCTCGTGGTGTCGCCGTTCGCGCGCAAGGGCACGGTGGATCACACGGTCTATGACACGGCGTCGATCCTGCGGCTGATCACCCGCGTCTTCCAACTGGAAACGCTCGACGGCCTCAAACAGCGTGACGACGCGATGATCGCCCGCGGTCAGGAACCCATGGGCGATTTGACCAACGCTCTGCACTTTCAGGCCTGAGTGCCAGTCCTGCAACACGCTGCAAAAAACTGCGGATGACGGCTTCTCTACATCACGCGACTGATCCAATATGAGGCGCCCCCGACTCTCGGGGAAACCACGCTGAAAAGGATCTGAGCATGTTCAAACTCGCAGGACTCACCCTCGCCGCGCTCACGCTGAGCGCGGCGGCCCACGCCGATGCCGACCTGAAACTGGGCAGCACCGAGCGCGTTACCCGCCTCTTCGCCTACCCCAACAATTGCAGCGTGATCTGCTTTCGCAATTGGTCGCTGGAGCAGACTGTCGCCCACTATTTGAGCCAAAGCGTGCAACGCGACGGTTATACCGATGCAAAAGTCTTGGTCAAAACCGATAACGGCCAGCTCTACGCCGAAATCACTGGGGTGCCAAAAGACTACGATAAACCGCTGTCAGCGCTGCTCGATGCTGGCGATCTGGCCTATACCGGCGCCAGCAAGCTCAACGCAGACGGCAAATGGGCCTATAGCTGGTACCTGTTCCTGCCGCTGGGCATGGCCCTGGAAAATCGCAAAAGTGTCGAGCTGCTGCACTTCCCGCCGGATTATTCACTGACTCAGGCACAGGACTATCTGCGCTCGAACACCACCGACCGCTGGGCAACGCTGTTGACGGTCAATGGCATTCCCGCCGATCAGACGCCGGCCTACCAGACCATCATCGACATCGCCCCGATCGCAGCGCCGTCCAACGCTGGCAGTGACCTGGAAGGCGTGTATGACTACTTCAAGGACTACCAGACCACACTGGTCAAGCAGTTCAGTCAGACCGCCAGCGGCACAACGCTGCCGATGGTCGCTTTCGGCGCTCCGGTGCGCAACTGGATCAAGCAGCAGTATGGGCCGACGGTTGGCGTGCTGGGGCTGGCGACCATCACCCCGAGCGCAGGCGTGAATGTGCCAGTGCTCGGTTCGAACCACCCGAGTTACATCTGGTACGCCGCCGATCCCAAGAGCTATACCGGCGATGATGCACAAGCCAAGGCTGACGCAGCAGGCCTTAAAGTCATGGGACAGGATTTGAGCGCCGCCTGCTGGCAGGCCGGGATGGGTAGCAAACCGGGGAGTAATCCACAGACCTTACTCAACAGTTGCACCCAGACCTGGCAGGTGACGCAGAAAGTCAAAACCTGCGAGTTGTTCTACACCTCGATCCGCGACATGACGCCGGAACAAGCCACTGCCCAGTGCGCTACCCCGCCGATCAAGGCGCAACTGCAACAGCTTAAAACCCCGCCTGCCGCCACCGTCCCCGCTCCGCACCTGTAACCACGCCCGTGCCATTCCCGCGTCAGTGATGACTGACGCGGGAAAGCGTCTTTGTCGCCTGTCATATCTGACAGTAGACGGGCTATACCTTTCAAGACAATATTGGATCCAAATAGCCATGTTGCTGAGCCGGCAGGACGCCGGTGCAAGGGAGTCGCAATTTTTTCGGTCAAGGATGGTTATGAACACTCAAGCCCGCGCAAAATCCCGTCCACCTGATACCGAAGGCATCTACCCGTTTGCCGGGCTGCCCGTGCGTCTGGGTTTTCCATCCAGCGCCGACTACACCATCGTCCACGATGAACACGGCACGCCCACGGCAGTCGTCGCACGCCGTGAATTCATGCGTATCAGCCGAATGTGCCGGGTCTCGGGGCAATTGCTACCCTACCGCTGCCGGCAAACCCGCCAACTGATGGAGGGCATCCACATTTACGACCCGCGCTTTTGCGGGCTACTGGAACACTCTTGCGACCCGAACGTGTTTCTGGACATGACTGAGTTATGGCTGTGGGCATTGAAAGATATCCACAGCGGCGAGCGGCTGACCATGGACCACGCCGCCACGGAAGACACACTGCCGCGCCAGTTCGCCTGCCACTGTGGTTCCCCACGTTGTCGCGGCTGGATCACGGGTTACAACGAACCACCCAACCGCGAAGGCCAGCACTTTTTGCAGCGCTGGCGAAACGCCCGCTCACGTTGATCAGCCGATTACAACGCGCCGATCGGACGTAAACGGTACTGCGGCGGCAACTGCTCGAAACCACTGATGGTCGTGTCCAGGCTTTTCCAGCGACCGTCCTTGATGCCATAGATGCAACCGTGGATCGACAGGCTCTGCCCGCGATGCCAGGCATTCTGGACAATGCTGGTATGGCCGACGTTGGCGACTTGCTGGATCACGTTGAGTTCGCACAGGCGATCGACGCGCTCTTCTTCGGTCGGCAGTTTCGCCAGCTCATCGCGCTTGTCGTAATACAGGTCGCGAATCGAACGCAGCCAGCCATCGATCAGGCCGAGCTGGCCATCCTGCATCGACGCCCGCACACCGCCGCAGCCGTAGTGGCCGGTGACAAGGATGTGTTTGACCTTGAGCACGTCGACCGCGTACTGGATCACCGACAGACAGTTGAGATCGGTGTGCAGCACCACGTTGGCCACGTTGCGGTGAACGAACAGGTCCCCCGGCAGCATGCCGACGATTTCATTGGCCGGTACTCGTGCGTCGGAGCAGCCGATCCAAAGATATTCAGGCGTTTGCTGGCGCGCCAGTTTGGCGAAGAAATCCGGGTCTTCCTTGGTGATCGCGTCAGCCCAACGCTCGTTGTTATCAATCAGATTCTGTAAGTCGTGCATGCTGTAAGGCCTCAAGAAAGATGCGCAGGTATGACAGACGACCGTCCGTCGAGGTCACGGATACGCGATAGATAACGCGGGAGTATTTTCTTGGAATTTCTCCCGTGCCCGGTGTGTCCACCCAGTAAGGCCCACAGTATGAGGAATTGCCATGACTGATTCACGACGCCCTTTTGACGCGGTGCAACCGGAACCCATCGATGATAACGAAGACCGCATGGGTTCGGTGCATGAACTGGATTTCGACGACGAGCAGCCCAGCGCGAAGATTGGTGAGGCTTTGCCCGAGCGCGAACGCCAGCAACTGATACCAGAGGACCGCGTGCGTGAAGCCGGTATGACGGGCGCTTCAGTCGCTGATCATGAACCGACAGACGATGACATGAGCCCGGAAACACTCATCCACGAGGACGGGGCCCGGGACGCCGACGAAATGGGCGAGGATCATCAGGCTGACTGGGATTTGAGCGTCGTTGATGAGGACGATATCGGTGGCGGCAATGGCCTGGATGAGGCGGAACTGGCGCGGCGTGATCCGCTGGACGGCAACCGCTGATCGGTGGCGTCTGACAGAACGCCTTCGCGAGCAAGCCCGCTCCCACACTCAAATGCTTATCCCTGTGGGAGCGGGCTTGCTCGCGAAGCTTTTAAAAAAGATCAGTCAACCAGAGTGCAGGCCATGACCACAGCATCTTCACGCCCGCCCACCGCCGGGTAGTAATCCCGACGCCGGCCAATCTCATTGAAGCCGTAGCGCTCATACAGCCTGAACGCCGACCGATTACTGTCGCGCACTTCCAGGAAGCATTCTCGGGCAGACGCCGCATACGCCCGCGACATCAAGTACTCAAGCAACGCAAGGCCCAGCCCGCGGCCCTGATTCTCCGGTTTGACCGTGATGTTCAGCAGATGCGCCTCATCTAGAATGATCTGCACCACCCCATGACCGACCTGTTGCTGACCTTCGAACATCAGCCAGATCTGGTATTTGCCCAGGCCATCGAGAAAAATTCCGCGGGTCCACGGATGGCTGTAGGCCGCGAACTCTATCTTCAGCACAGCATCCAGGTCCGCCTCGATCATCGGGCGGAACGTTACAGCGTCACTCATTCGATTCTTTCCAGCGCGCCATCAGCCGACGCATGGCTTGCCAAACAGCGGCCTTGCGCTGTGGCTCTTCCATTAACAATTCCAGACCCGGGATGGCCCAGGCCGAGCCCAGACCTTCGATCTGCAATTCACGATTGAACGCTTCGGCGTCCGCTTCACCGGCAAAACGCACCGCCGGCAGGCCGATCAGCCACAGGCAGGCACACGGCGCTGCTTCCATTTGCACCGAGAGGAAACCCTGCACAAAGTCACGCGCCGCGTCCGGGCCCTGATCCAGGGTGCCGCGGTTCAACCACGGCCAGCGTACCGGCTCGCCGACGATCTGCGGCGCATCCGGCAGCCCGGCAGCGCGCAGCATGTCTTTAAGCAGCAGATACGCAGGGTCGCGACTCTGGAACGGCTCCCCTGTGGGTAACTCCACCAACAGCAGGCAGCGACCGGCACGCAGCAATTGCAGGGCGAAACGCGGTGGCGGAACCGGCGCCGGTTTGGCGACCACCGGGGTGTCGTCGACCTCTTCCACCGGTTTGGCATTGGTTCGGGTGCTCGCCAGTGAAGGGCGCGGCACTTCGATTTTCGGCCGTTCGGTGGGGCGCAAGGCCGGTTGCACCGGGGCTTCGGCCTCTGGAGCCAGCACCACCGGCACCTCAATCTCAGGCTCGGGCATGTCCAGCAGCTCGGGCCGCGAGGGGGCGGCGAAAGGCAGTTCGGTGCGCGGCAGCCAGTTGACCACCTGCATGGCGTTCAAATAGGCGCGGCGGCGGGACTCGATAAGCAAGGGTCGGCCACTTGTGGATAACTGAAAGTGTGCCGATTCTACCGCCCTTCGCTCAAGATCGCTTGCTGTTGATCGATAGCCTTGACCTGAGCTCTCTACCTTCGAAAATGCGACAGCCCGTCCCGAGAGTGAATCGCATCCTTCGTGATGCAGTACAATCGCGGCTTTTAATCGCCAACCAGCCGGCCATTCCGATGATCGAACCCAAGCGCGTCTTGCGCGCCCTCGCTGAACACTGGGCACTTCTGGAGCCACTGTGCGAGCACTTCGACCAAGGCACCCTGAGCCTCAACGAACTGCGCACGCAACTGGCCGCCCAACAACTGGACAGCACGCCGCAGGACATTACCAGCCTGCTCGACGTGTGGATTCGCCTCGACATTCTGGTGCCTGTGGCGAAAAGCCCGAATCGTTTCGAGCTCAACGCACAGATTCACGACTTTCTCGCCTACCTGCGCCGTGAGCACCGTCTGGGCCTGTGCCTGGAGATCGAAGCCTATCTGCGTCACCTCGAACGTCTGGCCGGTTACATTCAGGACGCGTTCGACATCCGTGATGGCAACGACCTCGCCCGCCAATTGCGCTTGCTCGACATGCGCGTGCGCGACGTCCTGAAAAAACTCGATAACGACGAGCAAGCGCTGGTGGCCGTGGCCGAACGAGCCAAAACCAGCGATCGTCAGATTCCGTTGCGTCAGCGTTATGCCGAAGTGTTGGCAACGTGGGACGAATACGTCGAGCCGATGATCGACCTGGTGAACGCCGACGGCGCCTTCGAACAAGGCGTGCGCAAGGTCGAAACCGTGTTGCTGAAGATGCTCAGCGAGCAACAGCGCCTCGGCCATCTGGTCGACGACGATATGCTGCTGCGCACCCACGCGCGCATCCTCGAAATGCAGACCAGCGCCCAGTTGACCCTGCGTCATGCCCGGGAACTGCTGCTGCCGCTGCGTGAAGAAGCCCGTCGACATAACGCCGTGACCCGTGGTGCCGCGCTGGCCCTGGCGGCCATTCGCCGTAAAGGCATCGACGCTGTGCCACAAGCCGCCATGCCGCTGTTTACTCGCCCGCAAAGCACCTTCCTCGGCAGCGCCAGTCAGGTCGAAGCCTACGTCTATGCGTTGGCGCGTTTCGAGCCAAAACCGGCGCGTTTCCCCAAGGCACACAAGACCCAGAAAGGCGAAGCCCCACGCGCGCCCCGCACCGTGCGCGAGATGGTCGACCGCTGCGAAGAAGCCTTGCCGATGCCGGATCTGATGACCTGGCTGCTGGAGCAGGAGCCGGACGGCGCCACCGACGAATTGCTCTACTGGTTCTCGCGTCTGTCGCGGGAAAAACGCTTCAAGCGCGAGCGTCTGGAACGCCGCGAATACCACACTCACGAGCACCAGGTCAGCCTGCGCTCCTTCGCCCTGCTCTCGGCCCGCGACCCCGCCGCCGAGGATTCTGCGAGCATCCCCAATGCATCTTGATCTCTCCGAACTGTCCCAACTGGCGCCGATCTTCCGCGAACTGTTCAAGGGCTACCACGTCAGCCGCCGCGACCCGGAACTGTACGCACAACTGTCGAACTTCCAGGACCAGTACCGCACGCTGTTCAAGGCGCTGGGCTTTGAACTGGTCTGCGACACCCGTGGTTTCTACTACTTTGTGCCGGACATGGCGGCAGCGGCGGTGAACAAGACGGCTCAGCGTCTGGCGCTGTTCACCTTCATCCTCGTCGAGCATCTGGCCGATCAGGGCCGAGATCCGATTGCCGTGCTCGACGGCGGCAGCCTCGGCCGCGAAGAGCTGCCGTCGCTGCTGGAAAAATACCGCGACCTGTTCATTCAGGCTGAAGTGCAGACGGTTGAAGAGCTGGAAGAAAAAATCATGCGCCGCATGACTCAGCTCGGTTTCGCCGGCGAAGAAAACGGCGTCTATCGCTTCCTGCCACCGATGCACCGGTTCCTCGATGTGTGCCTGTCGGTGCAGCAAGACCGCGATCTGGCGGCCAGCGTACACAGCGTATTGCCGCTGCCAGCGCCGGTGCTGATCGACGAAGCCGCCGAAGCCAAACTGCTGGAAACCGACGACCCGCTCGATCTCAGCGAATTTGACGAAGAAAGCGAAGAAGACGCACTGGCCCGTGCCATTGCCGAAGAACAGGAGTCCGACGCATGAGCCAGGAACGCTACGGCATCCGCCGCTTTGCCCTTTTGAACACCGCCGGTTACAGCCTCGGCCTGTTTCCGCTGGAAGAACCGCTGTCGGTCTATGGCGCGAACAACCTCGGTAAATCCGCGTCGATCAACGCCTTGCAGTTCCCGATTCTGGCGCGCATGTCGGACATGAGTTTCGGCAAGTACAGCCTGGAGCAATCGCGCCGCTTCTACTTCGCCTCTGACACCAGCTACATCCTCGTCGAAGTGAACCTGCCCCACGGCCCACACGTCATCGGCGTCGTCGGTCGTGGCCCGGGCGGCGGTTTCGGTCATCAGTTCTTTGCCTACGCCGGCAAGCTCGATCTGGCCCATTACCAGAAAGACGACACCTGCCTGCGCCAGAAGGAGCTGTTCAGCAACCTTGAGCGCGAGGGCCTGAAAGCCTACGAACTCAAACCCGATGAACTGCGCCGCTTGCTGGTCGGCGGTCACACGTCGATCCCGCTGGACCTGACCCTGATCCCGCTGCGTTCCACCAGCGAGCAGAGCCTGAAGACCTTCCGCGCCCTGTTCATCAACTTGCTGCACATGCGCGAAATCACGGCAGCCAAACTCAAGCAACTGTTCCTCGACGCGTTTGAACACAGCCTGCGTTCCGGCAGCGTCGATTACATCGCGGCGTGCGAAGAAGCGTTCCGCGATGTACGCCGCATGGAACAGGACTACAACTCGCTGGTCGCCGCCGGCCCGCTGGTTGAGGCCCTGGCCAACGGCGTGAAACAGCGCGACGTGCTGCGCGGCAAACTGCATCGCCTGTCGCCGCTGCTCGATTCGTTGCTCGGCACCTGGTCGGACTACGCCAGTGCGCGCAAAGAAGAACTGACTATTCAGGCCGACCACTACCGTGGCGAGCAGGACAGCCTGCAAAACGATCAGCGCGGCGGCACCCAGGAGCTGATGCGTCTGGAACGGGAGATTTCCGGCATCCAGCGCTGGCTCGGCGAGCTGTCGGTGCTCAAGAATCGCTTTGCCCTGGTCGACGACGTCAAAGTGCTGGAGCAGCAACTGCTCGCGGCCAAAGACGCTCACGATGAACTCGCCGGAGCCTTGGCGCAATCGCGTCAGTTCAGTGCCGAGGATCTGGAAGAGCGTCTGCGCGATCTGGAAAAACGCCTGAAGTCGGTGAAGCAGCAACTCGATCACGCCGACAACAACAGCTATGCGCGCCTGCGCGAAGAATTCTCGCAGCAGGACGTCGAGCGCTTGATGCGCCTGTTCAACAGCGCACTGTTCAGCCTGCCGCTGGGCGAACACGGCATCACCCTCGACGAGGATGGCGAGTGGGTCAAATCGGTTGAGCTGATCCTTGATGGCTTCAAGGGCGAGCGTTTCGAAGTGCCGGGGCTGTCGATCGACATCTCGCACATCGAGCCACCGGCCCTGCAGGCACTGGCCGACCGTGCCGCGCTGCGCGATCAGAAAGAGCGTCTGGAAAAAGAGCTCAAGCAACTCAAGACTCAACAGGCTGTAGCCGCCGACCGCGCCGCGAGCAAGACCCAGACTGAAGCGCTGTACCAGCAAGTGCTGGACGCGCAGAAAGCCCTGGAAGACTTCCGTCGCACTCAGACGCTGAGCGCCGAAGAAGGCGACAAGCTCGAACAACTGGCACAGATGGAAGGCGCGCAGGATGAACTGAAGCGCTCCAGCGATGCGTTCACCGAGCGCGTCCAGCAACTGTCGGCCAAGCTGCAATTGGTGGGCCGGCAGATCGCTGACATGGAAGCCAAGCAACGCACCCTCGACGACGCCCTGCGTCGCCGTCAGTTGCTACCGGCGGACTTGCCGTTCGGTACGCCGTTCATGGATCCGGTCGACGATTCGATGGACAACCTGTTGCCGCTGCTCAACGACTATCAGGACAGTTGGCAGGGCCTGCTGCGCGCCGATGGCCAGATCGAAGCGCTGTACGCACAAGTGCGCCTCAAAGGCGTGGCCAAATTCGACAGCGAAGACGACATGGAACGACGTCTGTCGCTGCTGATCAACGCTTACGCGCACCGTACCGACGAAGCCTTGACCCTGGGCAAGGCCCGTCGCGCGGCGGTCACTGACATCGCCCGGACCCTGCGCAACATCCGCAGCGACTACGACAGCCTCGAACATCAACTGGCACTGTTCAACCGCGAGATCAACAAGCGTCAGGTCTCCAACCTGCAGAGTTTCCGCATTGTGCTGGCGCCGAACAAGGAAGCGCTCAAGCACATCGACCAGATCATCCACAGCGCCGGTCAGTACGAAGAAGGCGAAACGCTGTCGGTGTTCGACTTGAGCCAAAGCGCCGAGCAGGACAACAAGAACGAAGAGGCCAAGGAATACCTGGCGCGGCTGGTGGCGGCGAACCACAACCAGCTCGGCCTCAAGGATTTGTTCGAACTGGCGTTCGAGATCACCAAGGTCAACGGTCAGCCGGTGATCCACACCGACATCGACGGCGCGGCCTCCAACGGCACCACCATGACCATCAAGGCGCTGACCAACATGTACTTGTTGCTGCACTTGATGGATCGTGACCTGGCCGGTCGCGTACGCCTGCCGTACTACCTCGACGAGGCGGCGGACATCGACGAGAAGAACCAGGCCGCCCTGCTGGAAACCAGTCTGCAACTGGGCTTCGTGCCGATTCTGGCGAGTGTGAAGCCGCAAGTCTGCGCCAGTGTCGCCATCGACCTGGAAGGCGGCAGCGGCCCGGCCGGTATCTACATCGACGAAGCGGACTGGAAGTACATCCGACGTCACGATGTGGTGAAGGCGACCCTCAATGTTGAAGCCGATGAACCGCAGATGGATGCGGTTTGATCGGCCTTAGCACCAGGCAATAAAAAGGGCCGCGATCTGTTTGGATCGCGGCCCTTTTTTATGGCTTGGGGTTTGTAGTGACTGTCAGGCAAGACGCCAGATCAAATCCTGATCACTTACCGAGCGAAATCTTCGGCGCCCAGGTCAGCCACTCATCCTCAAACTTGTCGAACAACGGGAACGTCTGCTCAGGACGCGCCGGATTGCCCATCCGCTCACCGTCCGGTGTGGCGAAAGCAATCCCGCCCTGAATCACCGTCTCAAGCGACTCCGTGCGTACCGTCACACCTTTGAACAAGCCGATATCGAAGCCCACCCCGCTGGTGTTCCAGAATCGACTGCCGCTGCGCACCAGAGGCGCATACTTTGGCTCAATCAGAATGTGTACCAAGACCCGGTCGGCCGTCTGACCCAGCTCGTAACCCGTGACCTTACCCACAGTGATTTCACGATAGGTCACCGGCACACCAGGCTTGAGTGAACCTCGGCGAGCAGCACTCAACACCAGACTCAGACCCGCCTCTTGCTTGGTCACCTGCGGTGGATCGGCCAGTGCAACGAAGTTTTTCTGCGGGCCAAGGTTCTTCGCGGCCGGTTGCACTTCGATGTATTGGCCCGTGACCAGGGTTTCCAGATTGGATGTTTTGATCAGACCCAGTTCAGGTTTTACCACCCAGAACTGACTACCGACGCGGGCGATCTTCTCTGGCACTTCGGTGATTCGCGCGGTCAGGATAACGGCTTGCAGATCGTCGGTCAGATCAACGCTTTCGATTTTGCCGACATCCAGCCCCTTGAAGCGAACCGGTGTCCCACTGCGCAAACCATCAGCGCGCTCGACCTTGATCGTCACCACGGCGCCTTTCTGATTGGCTTCATCATGATTGGCGAACAGACGGAAGCGCGGAATGCGTTTGTGCAACGGCGCTTTGGCCACTGGCGTTTCAAAGGCGATGCCACCGGCCATCAAGCTTTGCAACGATTCACTTTTAACCTGAATCCCCCCGGTCAAGCCGCCCGTCAGCGTAATGCCACTGGCGTTCCAGAACCGGGTCGAGGCGTTGACCAGATTTTCGTACTCCTTCTCGATGTGAACACCGATCACCAGTTGCTTCCTGGTTCTGGAGAACTGATAACTCTGTACTGAACCGACCTTGACCTGTTTATACAGAATCGGGCTACCGACCTCGATCGAGCCCAGGGTATCGGTAAAGAGCACCAAGTGCAGGCCCGGTGAACGCAGATCCAGCGGTGGCGCTTTCGGCCGAGCCTCGAACTCACGTTTCGGTGTACCGCCCTTGTCGCCCGGGCGCACGGCGATGTAGTTACCTTTCACCAGCGCTTCAAGCCCGGTTATACCCGCCAGGGAAATCGACGGTTTAACCACCCAGAATTGAGTGCCCTCCACCAGATAGTCTTCGGCCAGCGGATCCAGCGTCAGCTCCGCGGTGGCACTGGACAGATCCGGGTCGATTTTCAACGCTTTCAGATTGCCAACCTGGATGCCTTTGTACATAACCGGCGTGCGTCCAGCCTGCAGGCCTTCGAAGTCACTGAGTTTGACCTTGACCCGGAGCCCGGCGGCTGCCGCATCGAAATCCTCATAGAGACGGAACGGCAGGCTTGGGTCAGTCGGCGGACTGTCCTTGCGGTTCTCCGGTGTGGCGAAGGCAATACCGCCAGCGACAATGCTGGCCAGCGATTCGCTGCGCACTTTCACCCCAGACAGATTGGCGTCGATGCTGATGCCGCTGGCGTTCCAGAAACGCGTGTGTTTGCGCACCAGTTTGGCGTAAGTCGGCTCGATAAAGACTTTGAGTTCGACGGTACTTTGATCTTCCGAGAGCAGGTAGCTTTTGACCTGACCGACCTTGATCTGCTTATAGAACACTGGGCTGCCGCGGTTCAGCGAACCGAGTCGATCAGCCTTGATGGTCAGATGCAAACCGGGCTTGGCGTCAGACAGCGGAGGCTCTTCGGGCAGCGCCTTGAACTTGCGTTCAGGCTCGCCTTCGCCGGGACTGATCGCGACGTAGTTACCTGAGACCAGCGTTTCCAGGCCGGTGATACCGGCCAGCGTTACGCTCGGCTTGACCAACCAGAAGCGGGTGCTGGTCTTGAGGTATTGCTCAACATCCTTGTTCATCTCGATCGTGGCGATCACGCCTTTGGAGTTGCCTTCATCGTCAAGCTTGAGGGCCTTGACCTTACCAACCGACATGCCTTTGTACATGACCTCGGTCTTGTTGGCCTGGATGCCTTCACCGCTTTCGAAACGCACCTGAATCTCGATGCCGGTTTCGGAGTAGGCACGCCAGCCAAGCCAGCCGCCGATGATCAGGGCGATCAGAGGCAACACCCAAATGGCAGACCAGTTCGAAGCCGGCCGGGTTTTTGCTACAGGCAAATCAGTCATGGTCGTCGTCCGACTCCGTGTTATCCCAAATCAGTCGGGGATCGAAAGTTACTGCAGCAAGCATCGTCAGAATCACCACTGTGGCGAAAGCGATGGCGCCAAGATTGGCTTCGACACTGGCAAGCCGGCCGAAGTTGACGACCGCCACGAGAATGGCGATCACAAAAATATCGAGCATCGACCAGCGGCCAATGAACTCGATGAAACGGTACATCCAGATACGCTGGCGCGCTGACAACGGCTGACGTCGTTGCACCGAAAACAGAAGCAATGCAATGCCGACCAGTTTGAAGGTCGGCACCACAATACTGGCGATGAACACCACCGCAGCGATCGGAATCATTCCGTGCTGCACCAACTGAATCACGCCCGACATGATGGTGCTCGGATCACCCTGCCCCAAAGAACTGACAGTCATGATCGGCAACACATTTGCGGGGATATAGATAATCGCGGCCGTGATCAACAAAGCCCAGGTTCGGGCCAGACTGTTCGGCCGACGAGCATGAACCCGCGCGCCGCAGCGGGTGCAGGTTTGCTCATTGGTGTCCGCCTCTTGCCTGTTCAACTCATGGCATTCGGTGCAAATCAGAATGCCTGCATCAATCGCCCGCATGAGCATCCTCTCCAGATAACGCCTGCCAGATCTGATGCGGTGACATCACCACTTCCAGCCAGACCTGTACCAACAACAAAGCAATGAAACACACCAGGCCGAGGCCAACGGTGATGGCCGCCATATCCGCCAGTTTGACGATCGCCACCAGTACGCCCATGAGGTAAACCTCGAGCATTCCCCAGTCTCTGAGGTGATGATAAATGCGGTAGAGCAGCAAGCCGTAACTGCGACCGACATTGAAGCGGATCGTCAGCAATACCATCAACTGGCACAGTAACTTGAGTAACGGAATTGCCATGCTGCACAGGAAGACAACAATTGATACGCCCTGCATGTCGGTCTCGAACAGACCGACTACGCCACTCCAAACGGTGTCGTTAGACGACTGCCCGAGTAGATTGAGCTGCATGATGGGTAAAAAGTTCGCGGGTATGTAGAGCAACAGTGCAGCGATGACCAAGGCAAGGCTGCGCTGCACCACGTTATGGCGGTGGGCGTATAGCTCGTAACCGCAGCGTGGGCAGAGCGCTTTCTCGCCGTGAGCAAGTCTTGGCTTGCGCATCAGCAGGTCGCACTCGTGACAGGCCACCAAGTCTTCCAGCGGTAAATCTGACAGCCCGCAAGCGTCAACCGACTCTGACATAAAGGCTCTGGCTCCGAAAAAGGTGGGGCTATTCTAGTGTTCTGATATGAAAATAACTGTGCAATTTTGTTCGCTGCCTAAGCAAAAACTTTCCTGCGGGCAAAACAAAACCCCAACTGCTTTCGCAATTGGGGTTTCGGAATTTAATCTTGACGATGACCTACTCTCACATGGGGAAA
>NZ_JBIUWN010000094.1:0-18133 GCF_044743485.1 Pseudomonas sp. NPDC087614
TCAGGTGAATAGTACGGCACGACCAGTCTCTTTCCGCCCCCGATATGCTTTTTTTGGAAAAACCGGAGAGGCGACAACTATCCTGACACCGGGGGATGGATAGGCCTCTCATCGACTATCCATAAATCAAAACTAGCTAATCACCCTAGCTGTTTCTTCGCCTCACCAACTAGTTGCGCTAATTCTGTTTTCAGCTAAGAAAATAACTTTTTCGATGCATGAGCGATCTCAGGGTGTGTGAGCCAGGTCAAGAATCTGATGATGACCGATCTCAATGCCATGCGGCGCACAACATCCAACTCAAGACAGAGCGTTTATCGCCTGCACCAAACTACGTGGCCTACTACGTAGTAATGACGCGGCGTTCAATTTTCTCCGTCATCGAATTTTGTTCGATACACGGTTAGGAGCCGCGTACTACCTCAACGTTCTCTTATCGATGATTACATCGAGACTGCCAATCACGCCATTGAGAGACCGGACATTTCACTCAAGGTTTCGTGGCGGAGCTGCACATCAGGTTCTTCATGCAGTATTAAGCGGGGGCATTTGCGGCACGGAAGCGTATTCTCTTCACGATATGTTGCCCCTTGATGATGGATCGATGGACACTTTGTAAATCCTTGTGATGGCGCGGGCCCTCCTTCAAAGTGGTGCACTACTACCGCACCAAGAACACGTTCGCTTCTTAGAAACTCACTCATCGAGAGCAGTGTGTCGACATGGGCCGACCAGCAACTGTCATTACCCTATCTGAAAACGGATAGAGTGGAACTGCTCAGACGGATCAAGCTCCGGAAAGGCGCCCAGGATGCACGCCTGCGCGCCGAAATAATCCTCGCTTGTGCAGCCGGCGAGTCAGGCAACGCCACCGCTTTGCGGTTGAAAACCAGTAAGGATGTGGTGTTTCGATGGTGCCAGCGTTTTTCTGAATTGGGATTGCTGGGCTTGAACGATGAGCCGCGCTCTGGTCGGCCCCGCACCTTTTCGGATGAGCAAGTTCAGCAAGTGGTCAATCATGTATTGCAAGGCAAACCTGACGACTCCAGTCATTGGAATACGCGGCGCATGGCCCAAGATCTGGCCGCACCACCTCAACCCTCAGCGAGCGACGCCAATTAATTTCGTTATCTGGATAGCGGCTACTGGACCTGGATAGCCATGTTTGAAGTCGAGCGGATAATTAGAGCTGTGGTCGATGCGCCGGTCACACCTCAACGGCTCCCAAGAGCCCCCAGCCCTGACAACAAAAAACGAGGGTTTGCTTCATGCCTGGTACGATGTTGGCCGCTCGCCTCCACGAAGTTGGTGGCAAATTTACCGTGGACGAAATTCCGCTTCCTGATGTTGGAGAGCATGACGTCCTGATCAAAACTGCCACCTGTGCTGTTATCCCCAATTTGCGTAACGTCGTCACAAATTTTCCAGAGTGGTACCCGTTTCTACCACTGCCTGAGCTGCCTGCTGTGTTCGGCTTAGACGCTGCTGGCACCGTGATATCGGTTGGTCGCTCCGTGAAAGATTTCAAGGAAGGCGACCGGGTCTATGTCAATCCTGGACTGAGCTGCGGTACATGCAAACAGTGCCAGGCCGGCCTTCCGACGCGGTGCGCTAGCTACACCTTCATGGGCTATTTCGGATTCAGCCCGTCTTCGAAAGAGGTATTCCGCGAGTATCGCCATGCAGGGTACGCCCAATACCTCCGAGCACCTGCGCGTAACCTGATCACTTTGGCTGACGACTTGTCATTCGAGCTAGCCACACGCCTTGGATACCTGGGCACTGCTTACTCTGCGTTGAAAAAGCTCGAACTCACGCCAGGTAAGAGCTTGCTGGTTCTGGGGGCTTCTGGAACCTTGGGTATCGGCGCGACGCTTGTCGCAGTAGCGATGGGCGTGACGGATATCCTCGTGGCAGCACGAGATGGGACTGCACTCGAACGGCTCCGCCAACTGGCCCCAAAGCGCATTCGTACGCTGCAGATCACGAGTACCGACTTGCATTCAAGCATTCGTGAAATGGCTCTGTGCGGAGTTGATGCAGTCGTTGATACGCTTGGCGCGAAGGCTCCGGCGGAGCTTTCTGTTTCGGCCATGAACGCCGTCACGTCGGGAGGAAAGATCGTACAGATCGGCGGTGTCAGCGGACCTATTCCGATCGATCCCCACCCGTTCATGTGTACCCAGCTTCAGTACATCGGCTCCCTGTGGTTCACCACCGCAGAAGCGCAGGAGCTGATGGCGTTGATCAGAGCGGGATTGCTCGACACCAATCAGTGGGCGCCTCGGCCGTACACGTTGGACCAGCTCAACCAAGCCCTTGAAGACATCCAAACCGATGCCAGCGGCTTCTTGAACTACCATATCATGCACGACTAACGGCGAAGCATGGCGACGATACAGATCGTCGCCATGACGTTGTTCTCAACTCCCATTTGTTGCTAGGTTGCTCGTATAACTTATTGCCGTTCTTGAGGGCTTTCCATGACCTGGCCCAATGTCTTCCCATTTATACCATCTGATCAGGTCCTCGCGGATTTCAGTGTCTGCGAGTCGTCCAATCTTGAGGAGGCAGTGCTGTGCGGTGAGCGGATGTTTTGCAAGAACCAGATTGAGAAAAAGGGAGCTGACTTCAAGGCTCAATTTTTTCATCGATCGGCTGGCGAGGCTGGGGTTGCCAGAATGTCCTTTGGGGGAGAGGTCGCTATCCACTCAGGGAAGCTGGATAATATCGTGCTGGTCCAGTCGGTCCTCACTGGACATGAGCACGTGATCAGTGATCAGTTACGCCTCACCTGCAACCCGGGGCATGTCACAGTTTTCAACTACCATCGACACTCCTTCTTCAATCATTTCCCTGGCACTGACAAGCTGCTCGTCCGTATTGATCGAACGCTGCTGGAAACCATGCTTCAACGTCAGTTGGGGAGGAGTATCAAGCAAGACATTTTCTTTCAGCCTCAGTTGCCAATGGATACCTTCGCTGGCCAGAATTGGCTGCAGGCACTGGGGTGGGCTTACAGCCAGCTATCGTCCAAGTCATTACATTCATCGCATCTACAAAGCCTAATTGGTGAGGTGCTGGCCTCTTCTTTGCTCGAGTTTCATGAAAGTAATCACAGTCAGGCGCTGCGAGATTCGGCCGAAAAGAAGGTAGTCCCCGCGGTTGTACGGATGATTGAGGAGTTCATTGAAGAGCATGCTCAAGAGCCCCTCACGATCTCGCAGATTGCAAGGCACGCTGGCGTGACTGCTCGAACAGTTCAGCTGAGTTTTCAACGCTTCCGCGGACTGTCACCGATGCAATTCTTGAAAGAGATTCGCCTGCAGCGTGTTCGTGTAGATCTCGAAACCCAGCAGCATGCTCACGTTCAGGTGTCGTCCACGGCATTGAAATGGGGCTTCACCCATCTCGGTCGATTTTCCTCTGATTACAAGCAGCGATTCGGAGAATCACCTTCCATGACGACCAAGCGACGAGGGTGATAAATGAGCTTGGCTCAACATCTGTTGATGGCAAACCCCTAGCCTTCCTTCGCATTGGTGCGCGTAAGCTGGCGGCTCTGGAGCGGTTGTTGGATGAGATGGATGCCTATCGCGACGAGGGCGCCGCGTGGGTCTGCTGCCACCGCGCCTTAGGAATACGGGCCTTCTGGCCAAGCTTGGATGGAGGCGGTACGACGCTCGAACAAACCGTTCTTGAATACGGTGGTCATCGGCGACGAATCTTCACAGCGATTGGCAGGCGGTACGAGAAAATCCACGAAGCGGGAGCAGTTTTAGTACGCTCAGACGTTTACATTGCATGGGGAAGAGTCAACCAGTTTGGTCGTTGGAATATGCGATTGGGCAACTGCGGCAGGCGCTTCAGCGCTTATTCGGATAGACAGTGAGCACAGGCTCAGCCTTAGCGGTCGGCCTTTTACACCCGACAAAGTCTCGTTTGATCGCAATAGCTGGGTACATGCCCTGTTGCGCTTCCTTCTTCCGATATCAGGTCTGCTCAGCCAATGGATTTGACTGGAGTAGGTGAGGCGGCGGATGTTTGAGCAGATACAGCAAAGATTGGAGCGTGGAATTAATGATGTAGGTGTCTTGCTCAGGGCATTTCAGGCACTCATACAACAGGCCGGTTACAGAACCCTTCAAAATATCGGTCACTGTTCGAACGTTGAGTTTGTCAGACAGCTCTCCACGTGCGATGGCGTTCTCAAGAACCGAGCACAGGTGACGGATAAATTGCGCACGTGCTTTAACCAAGCGCAACTGGATCTCGCCAGTATCATCTAGGCCGTGATAAATCAGGATCTCTGAAAGCTGCTTTGACTGTTGCCTACTGACTGCATTGATCAGAGCAGCCTGTACCCGTGTCCAAGCGGTTTCTAGGCAGGAATCTGTGGATATCTCCAATTCAAGTGGGTGTGCTTGCTCTGTCAAAACCGAGCGGAGTAGATCCTGTTTATCTTTGAAGTGCCAATAGATCGCCCCTCGAGTCATACCCGCTCTTCGTGCAATTTGATCGAGCGTCGTGTCAGGGAATCCTTGGGTGGCAAAAATTTCGGCAGCGGCATCAAGGATGCGCTGGCGTGTCTTCGCGGTTTCTGCTGCGGTTTTTCTAGCCATTTGTTTGCTTCAAGACGATTTCTTAGACGCACGTCCGATGGCGCGCTCAATTTTTTGCTTGCTGTCCCGCAATGCTGATTGAAGAACTTTTGCTCTTGAGGTCGCCCGGGAGCTTGGCAGTACGATCGCAATGGAAAAATACCCGAGGTAGGTATCCAATGGCACGGCGAACGAGCAAACCCCCTCGATATGTTCATCGCGATCTGTTGCTACACCTCCCGCTTGCACCTGCGATAGCTGTTTGTCGAGTGCCTGACGGTCCAGTGTGTTAGCGGTAAAAACTGGAAGGGGATCAAGCAGCAGCGTCCGCAACGCTTCTGCTGAAAGTGTTGCCAACAATGCCTTGCCGGCGGCGGTAGATGTAGCAGGGACGTTGATGCCGATCGGAAACACAACACGCAGTTCGCGCTCCGCCACGATTCTGTCCAACACATAAATTTTATCGCCTGCCAACGACGCTAGGCATACCGACTCTTGCAGCTCATCGGCCAAGGACTGCAGGTAGGGCTTAATCAGCGAAATGATGTCCGTTTGCGCTTGGTTGATGAGTTGACCAAGTGCAGGACCTAGCTTGAATCCACCACTCGGGCCTAACGCTTCAACCAAAAACTCCTCTTCCAGAGCATTAATAATGCGCTGTACGGTTGATCGAGGCAGGCTAACAATTTGTGCGATCGCGGCCAGACTCAATCCCTGAGGATGCTCGCCCAACGCCCGCATGATGGAGGCCGCACGGGCAATAACCTGGATACCTCCAGATTTTTCAACACTCTCGGCTGCTTGATTCATATCTCTCCTCAGCGCAGCAAAACTGCCGCGTAATCATTGATTTAGCTGCCACTCTAGTGCTGTGCACGTTACTACGCCAGCAACCAATTACACGCAGTCCTTGCTGAAACCCCTTGGCCACAAATTATCGATGCTTGCTTGCGTTGCTAGTATCGCTAGATGATACACTATCCCGCATCGTGATTCAGCGATCAAACGCCTCGACCCTGAGGCAGCGAGATGGAGCCCAGACGGTGAAACACCAAATTCCTTTGCGTGCGATACACATAATTCCTTTAACAGCGATCATGCTGATATCTGGCTGTGGGAAGAAGGAGGAGGGCATAACTACCTCCCCACCTCCTGAGGTGGGGGTGTACACAGTGCGTGCACAAGCATTCACGCTTACGACTGATTTACCTGGACGAACCTCGGCTAATCGAGTTGCTGAGGTCCGTCCTCAGGTTTCGGGAATTATTCAAAAACGATTGTTCAGGGAGGGAGCTGAGGTCAAACAGGGTCAGCAGCTCTACCAGATCGATCCCCGCACTTATCAAGCTCAGTTGCAGCGTGCGGAGGCGAATCGCACTACCGCCGCAAATTTGGCTCGGCGTTACGAAACTCTTTTGAAAAGCAAAGCAGTTAGCCAGCAGCAATTCGACGATGCGTTTGCTGCCTCTAAACAGGCCGAGGCCGACTATCAGGTTGCTCTGGTCAACGTGCAGTACACAAAAGTGCTGTCACCAATTTCGGGCCGTATCGGCCGTTCTATCGTGACAGAAGGGGCTCTGGCCACTAACGGTCAAGATCAGGCCCTGGCTACTGTCACTCAGCTTGATCCCATTTTTGTGGATGTTAGTCAGCCGATCACCAAGCTGCTGGGGCTTCAAAAAGCACTGGATTCGGGACGTCTCCAGAAGTCTGGAGATAATCAGGCGCAGGTTAGCCTGACGCTTGATGACGGCAGTGCTTACCCCATTCCAGGTGTACTCAGATTCTCCGAAGTCAGTGTCGATCCGACTACCGGATCCGTCACGCTGCGCGCTGAATTTCCTAACCCGGACCGCAAGCTTTTGCCTGGCATGTTTGTGCATGCGCTGCTGAAAGAGGGAGTTCAAAAGTCCGCCATCTTAGTGCCGCAGCAAGCTCTTACCCGTGATACCCGCGGAGTGGCAACCGTCTGGGTCGTAAAGACTGACAACAGCGTGGAACTGCGCGAAGTAGAAACCCTACGTTCGGTAGGCAATGCCTGGCTGATCGGCGAAGGCATGGAGGATGGTGAAAAAGTCATCACCGAGGGAGTCCAACGTGTCCGCAATGGAATCACCGTCAGCGCTGTTGAAGCCAAGAACGTCAATTTGGCAGCTGAATTCGCCATCAAATCCAATGCCTCGGCTAAATAAGGGGCCCGCTCATGTCTCGTTTTTTTATCGATAGGCCAATTTTTGCCTGGGTACTTGCGATAGTCGCGATGCTTGCCGGTACCCTGTCATTGGTGAAAATGCCAATCAGCCAATACCCCAACATTGCTGCTCCCGCGGTTTCTATTCAAGTTAGCTATCCTGGTGCCTCTGCTCAAACCGTGCAAGACACGGTGGTACAGGTAATCGAGCAGCAGCTCAGTGGCATGGATGGGTTTCGCTACATGTCTGCTGAAAGCGCTTCCGATGGCAGCATGACCATCATTGTTACTTTCGAGCAGGGTACCGACCCGGATATCGCACAGGTTCAAGTGCAGAACAAGCTGCAGTTGGCGACGCCTCGTCTTCCTGAGGAGGTACAGCGTCAAGGGCTGCGCGTGGTGAAGTACCAGATGAACTTCTTCTTGGTGCTCAGCCTAGTGGATCGTTCGGGCAAGCTGGATAACTTTGACTTAGGCAACCTGATTGCCTCGCAACTGCAGGACCCCATCTCTCGGGTCCCTGGGGTTGGTGATTTCCAGCTGTTCGGTTCCCCATATGCGATGCGTATCTGGCTCGATCCTGGAAAGCTCAATAGCTACCAGTTGACCCCGAGCGACGTAGCAGCCGCCATCCGTGAGCAGAACGTTCAGGTTTCGTCTGGTCAATTGGGGGGGCTACCCACGCGTTCTGGAGTTCAGCTAAACGCTACTGTTCTCGGTAAAACGCGCATGACAACCCCAGCGCAGTTTGAGGACGTGCTAGTCAAAGTGAATCCAGACGGTTCACAGGTCCGCTTGAAGGACGTTGGACGAGCCGAGTTGGGTGCGGACAGCTTTGCGATATCTGCCAAATACAAAGAACTGCCGACGGCGAGTCTGGCGTTGCGTTTGTCCACTGGCGGCAATTTGTTGGAGACTGTGGATGCTGTCAAAGCATTGCTGGAAAAGCAGAAGGCCTATCTGCCAGACGGAGTTGAGGTTGTCTATCCGTATGATACGACGCCTGTTGTAAACGCCTCGATTGATTCAGTAGTACACACCATCATCGAAGCCGTCGTACTGGTCTTCCTAGTGATGTACCTGTTCTTGCAAAGTTTCCGAGCTACGTTGATTCCAACCCTGGCTGTTCCCGTTGTTTTGCTGGCGACGTTCGCATTGCTTCCGTATTTTGGGATCAGCATCAACGTTTTGACCATGTACGCAATGGTCCTTGCGATCGGCCTGCTCGTTGACGATGCCATCGTCGTTGTAGAGAACGTCGAGCGTCTCATGCACGAGGAAGGGTTATCTCCGTTAGAAGCTACTCGTAAATCCATGGACCAGATTTCCGGTGCTTTGGTCGGTATCGGAATGGTCCTGTCGGCTGTCTTCATTCCAATGGCGTTCTTTGGCGGCTCTGCGGGGATCATCTATAAGCAGTTTGCCGTTACCATCGTGTTGTGCATGGGCTTGTCGATTCTCGTTGCGATGATCTTCACACCAGCCTTGTGCGTCACCATTTTGAAAGCGCCTCACGGTGATGCCCATCATGAAAAAAAGGGATTTTTTGGTTGGTTCAACCGAACGTTTGATCGCGGCACATGGCGCTTTGAACGCGGCATTGGCGCGATGCTCAAGCACCGTGGTCGGTATCTCCTTGCTTTCGCATTGATTACTGCGGCTACCGGCTATTTGTTCACCCAGATCCCCAAAGCATTTTTGCCGAATGAGGACCAGGGGTTGATGATGGTCGAGGTTCGCATGCCTCCCAACTCCTCTGCAGAGCGAACAGAGGCCGTGCTTGACGATGTGCGCAACTACCTGCTGAACGAGGAAGGCGCATCGGTCGAGCATGTACTCACCGTAAACGGCTTCAACTTTGCCGGTCGTGGTCAAAACTCTGGGTTGGCTTTGATCACTTTGAAAGATTGGTCCGTCCGTCACGACAAAGGCCATGATGTGTTCAGCATCGCTCAAAGGGCCAACCAACATTTTGCCAGCATCAAGGATGCGAGTGTCATGTCCTTTGTTCCTCCGGCCATTTTGGAGATGGGCAATGCGATGGGGTTCAACCTTTACCTTCAAGACAATTTAGGACTGGGTCATGAGGCGCTGATGGCTGCACGCGATCAATTCTTGCAGCTGGCCGGCAAACATCCGACGCTTCAGGCTGTTCGCCCAAACGGAAAGGATGATGAACCACAGTTTCAGGTAAAGATTGATGACGAGAAAGCTCGCGCCTTACAGGTGAGCATCGCAGCCATCAACGAGACTATGACCGCTGCCTGGGGGTCGATGTACGTCAACGATTTCATTGATCGTGGTCGCGTGAAACGCGTTTACATCCAGGGCGAGGATACTTCACGCATTTCTCCTGAAGATTTTGAAAAGTGGTACGTACGTAATAGCTTGAACCAGATGGTGCCGTTCTCGGCATTTGCCACGAGCGAGTGGGTTCAGGGATCACCGAAACTGGAGCGCTATGGTGGTATTTCTTCGGTGAACATTTTGGGTGAGCCTGCCCCTGGTTACAGTACCGGCGACGCAATGGTTGCCATCGCTGAGATCATGCAGCAACTGCCAAATGGCATTGGTGTGAACTACACAGGCCTGTCCTATGAAGAAATTCAAACTGGTGACCAGGCACCGATGTTGTATGCGCTCACGGTGATGATTGTTTTCCTCTGCTTGGCCGCTCTGTATGAGAGCTGGTCAGTGCCAGTGTCCGTAATGCTGGTCGTTCCACTAGGCATCTTGGGCGCAGTGGCCGCAACGCTATGGCGAGATCTGACCGCAGATGTGTATTTCCAGATCGGCTTGATGACGACTGTAGGCTTGTCTGCCAAGAACGCGATTCTGATCGTCGAGTTTGCAAAAGAACTGTACGAGAAGCAGGGGTATCCATTGGTAAAAGCAGCTATCGAGGCATCGAAACTGCGACTGCGGCCGATTCTTATGACATCCATGGCGTTTACCTTTGGTGTACTTCCAATGGCGATTTCGTCAGGCGCAGGTTCGGGTAGTCAGCACTCCATCGCTACCGGCGTGGTCGGCGGCATGATTACCGCTACGGTCCTCGCTGTGTTCTTCGTACCACTGTTCTTCGTAGTGATCATCAAGTTGTTCGAGGGTTTCATGAAGCGCGATCCGAAAGCTGTTGAAGGAGAAAAGCATGAAGCTTAAAACTCTGCCGATAGCCGCCGTCCTTATTCTCAGTGGGTGCAGTTTGATTCCTGACTATCAACGGCCTACACCTCCAATCGAAGCAAGTTGGCCGCAAGGACGTGCTTATGGCGAAAACCAGAACGCCCAGAGCCAGCCGGTCAACCTCCCGGCGGTGGATCAGTTCTTTAAAGACCCAGCACTGGTTCGCCTGCTTGGTACAGCACTGAAAAACAACCGCGACCTGCGAATCGCGGCGAAGAATGTTGAAGCCTATCGCGCGTTGTATCGCATTCAGCGAGCAGAACGATTCCCGACG
Source organism: Pseudomonas sp. NPDC087614 (assembly GCF_044743485.1). Taxonomy (NCBI): domain Bacteria; kingdom Pseudomonadati; phylum Pseudomonadota; class Gammaproteobacteria; order Pseudomonadales; family Pseudomonadaceae; genus Pseudomonas; species Pseudomonas sp. NPDC087614. The sequence goes on from NZ_JBIUWN010000094.1 coordinate 10,253, forward strand.
CTAGATGCGTCGGCGTCTGGAGATCGTCGACGGCTACCGGATGACCTTTCGACTACCGGGGAGTCGGGTATTCAGAGCCAGTACCAAGTCGGGTTCGTAACTTCATACGAGCTCGATCTTTTCGGCCGTATTCAAAGCCTGTCTACGCAAGCGCTTGAACAGTACCTTGCAACTGAGGAAGCCCAACGTAGTGTTCATATTGCTTTGATCGGCGATGTGGCGACTACTTATTTCCTCTGGCGTACTGATTTGGCCTTATTGGAGTTAACTGAAGCGACCCTTGCAAGTCATGTTGAAAGTTTGGACATGATTGAAGCGACCGCCGGGGCAGGAACCGCCTCCGAACTGGATGTGCGGCAGGCGCGGACTTTGGTCAACCAAGCGACGGCCCAAAAGGCGTTATACACCCGTCGCACTGCCGAAGATGCCAACGCGCTGCAATTGCTTCTGGGAAGTCCTGTGCCAGTGGAGCTTTCTCAGGGCACACCCTTGACCATCAATGCGTTAGCCAAGGTTCCAGGCGGGCTTCCCTCGGATCTTTTGCTCAATCGTCCTGATATCCGGGCGGCCGAACACCAGTTGTTAGCAGCAAATGCCAACATCGGTGCCGCACGCGCAGCCTTTTTTCCGCGAATTAGCCTGACGGCGTCGGCGGGGACTTCCAGCAATGACCTGGACGGTCTGTTTAATAGTGGTTCCGAGAGCTGGAGCTTTGTGCCCCAGATCAGTGTGCCTATCTTTAATGCTGGCCGGCTACGGGCAAACCTCGAATACGCTGAAATTCAAAAGGAAGTCAGTGTTGCAACTTACGAGAAAAGCATTCAAATCGCTTTTCGTGAAGTTGCTGATGGATTGGCCGCGCGGGGAACCTATGGTGAACAACTTTCCGCCCAGGTGCTGCTGGTGGACAACTATAAGGCGTATTTGAAATTGGCGAAGCAGCGTTATGAGCAAGGTGTAGACAGCTACTTGACCGTTCTCGACGCACAAAGAGAATTGTTCGCTTCCCAGCAAAAATTACTCAATGACCAATTGGGACAGATTAGTAGCGAGGTGCAGCTCTATAAAGCACTCGGAGGAGGATGGAGTGCAGGACGTATTTAAAAGTGCGACAATTTTAAGTTAGAAGTGACTGAAGCTTAAAGCCGCGTCGGCTGAACAGCTCCAAGCCCATCCGTCAGTGAAGAGGGTTTCCCTCGACTCGTCTACGGACTGAGTAGTAGGGACCCTATACCCTTATTTAGCGGGTCATTATCATGGAACTTGGCAATATCAATACCTTGGAAGTGTTTTTTTCTGCGCCCGTTGAAGATGTATTTATTGATGGGGTGGAGATGATTCTTGATGTCTTAAAGACACATGATGGGTGTTTAGGGTACGAAATGGCTTCAGTTCAGCATGTACCAGGCGCGATTCTTTTTACCGGATATTGGGAGGATGAGGAAAGTATGCTTGAGCACTGTTCCAGTGCGAGCTTTATCGCACTTTTTGACTACCTCATGCCGCGATGCTTCAGCCTGCGGTTTAAAACTTTTTTCATGCGAAGTGAGTCTGAGTGTGAATGTTTCCTTTGATGAAAAAAAACTACTCGATGCCGATCTCCACAGTTTGATTACTTTTGTGGTGGTGCACAGAGAGGGCGGAGTTAGCCGAGCAGCTGCTTGTCTTGGCGTCAAGCAGCCTGCGGTCAGTAACACTCTTGCCAGGCTACGGATTAGATTCAATGATGAGCTCTTTTATCGCAAAGGAATTTGGCGCTCCACCGAAAAAGCTGATCAACTGGTAGAGCTATTGACCTCTGGATTTAAGCAGTTGCAGGATGCGTTACAAAAAATGGACGATTCTGACTAGCTCCTGCCTTAGGTGCTTTTACCTCACAGCGACACTATCATTATCCCTACGGAAAATGTGAGTGTTAGATAACATTAACGCCATATTTTGGAAAAGGCCGCACGAACTCAGGTGGAAAACCTAAGGAGAATAAACGTGTTACCACACATTCGGGAGTAGTGACTGTGGGTGACTGTGCCACAGCTTGTAATTATAAAATAGTTGTTAAGGTTTAGATAATTAACTGTATCGGCTCTTAGTATTGATTGAAATTGTTATCGATCCCGTTTGGCCTAGCCGAGCGTCGCAGGCGAGTGCTGTAGGCGGGCATGGCGACGCTAATCGAGAAGCCTTTTGCTTGGGGCCAGTGAAGCCTAAATCCACACTTACGCCTGCTAAAATTCAGAGCGGTTATGCGGGGTTGTGCAGCGCTATCCGGCGATCGAAGGTGTGGTGTGCGGGCGCATTCACCGCTCGTTGCAATTACGTTTTAGCGGAATAGTATTGTGCACCGCCCCCGGCACGACCACTGTAGTCGGGTTGGCACTGGATGCAGAAGCTGAAGAGGCTTCGTACGTGGAGTCACGCGCGTTACTCCTGCATCACTGGAAACCGGATACGGGTCTGATTACCCACTGGGTTCACATCAGCACATTTATGTGGTGGAAACCATGGTCGACTGTGTTCAACAGAGCTGACCAAAAGCGCGCATATAACGGATGGAGGCATCCGTTTCTTTGTTATCGTCCAGGAGAGAAACCAAAGCGACTTTTAAAGCGCATTGAAAACCTCGAAACGGCACGGTAGCCGCAAGCGTCGGCAATTTGCGAAGTACTAAAGTGCGTCGTTTGTAAAAGCATCATCGCATGGTGCATTCTAATCTCGGTCAACACTGTGTTGAAGCTGATGCCTTCTTCTGCTAGGCGACGCCTTAAGGTGGCCTCGCTGACCGCCAATTCACGACCTACTTCAGCCGCGGTCCAGTTTTTTTCCGGAGCCTTGACCAGCAACTGAGTCAGCCGCTCAACGATGCCAGGAGCTGAAGGGCGAGGAAATACAACGCCCCGTTCCTGCAATGCCAGCAGAAGTCCCAGCAAGCGATTGGTCTGTTGTGCCCCTGAAATGGTTCGCGAGTTGATTCCGCGAATGCAAAACTGCAATGCATCATTCAGATCTTCATCCAGTTCAGTCGTCTTGCATTCATTGACCGTGGATGCGGGCGTGACGTTTTGGCCATAGCGTTGGTGAAACTCAGTGATGAGGCCCGGTGCAAACGTCAAAAAAAGAGAGGTAAACACCGAGCTATTGTTGTCGGGAGTTTTTTGAATATTAGTGATGGAGTTTTTGGCCACGGCCATGAGGGTGTGAGAGTCAGCCAACTCCCAGATCCCTTCATCTTTTTCCAGTGTTAAGTGACCCGATGTCACGATCAGCACCGTAGCCTCAAAAAAGCGAAAGTTAGTCGCATGTTGAGCCTGCATCAGGCGTGGCCTGGCCAGCATGCACATCGTGTTTGCTTTCAGGCGCGCGCCCGATGGCAGCAGCCAGCGGGTGTCGTCGAGTTGCGGGCCAGTCACCGGGTCGGCTCGGTCCATGGAGAGAGTGGGGTTCCTGAAGTTGGCTGGAAAATCACAGGTTCATATTTAGCGTATAGGTTCCTGTAAGGCTGGCCTTGGCCAGTACATGCCCTTGCAGCGCATCAAGAATATTGGCGCCTTGAAGCGGGCCTTGTATCTCGAGGCAGGGTACATCCAGAGCGTAGACAGTGAATACGTAGCGGTGCAGCCGCTCATCATTCCACGGTGGACACGGACCATCGTACCCATAGTAGTCGCCGGACATTTGTGGGTCCGATGCAAACCAGGCCGTGTAGTCATTGAGGCCATGGCGTTGGCCATCCGCGGCCTGCGGACCGTTTTTGCCTTGGGGAGTGATTCCGCTGCTATGGCTCCCTTCGTTAATTTCCCTCTGGCTCGCAGGTATGTCGATCAATAACCAGTGGTAAAAATCTACACGCGGCAATGACGCGGCAATAGATTTACCTTCCTGATTTACATCATCGCCCACACTCGGGACATCTGGGTCCTGGCATATCAGAACGAACGATTGAGCGTGCTCCGGGACTTCCGCCCAGGCCAGATGTGGATTGCGGTTGGTCGAGAGGGTATAGCGGCTCTGCGCGTTGGGAACAGCAAAGGCGTATTCCCCCGGGATGGCGGCGTTGTCATCGAATGAGTTACTGCTCAGTTTCATGGTTGGGCCTGTATAAACGGTTAGGTACCGAACGCCTGACTCATCGAGTAAATGGGCTCTCTGGGATCGGACATTTGCCAGCCTTCGAGAAACAGCTGAGGGAGTGATTTTATAGTGGAGGGGAGTTCTGCCTTTGACCCAGCCAATCATAAACGGCACCCATCCAGTCAACTTGTTCAGGTGGCTGCACCGACCGCTATCGCCATCGGCCAGGGCGTACATCTTAACGCCTGGTGTATGAGCCAATTTTCCTTCACTACTTTCGGCGGCCCATCAATCGTCGCCTCGCGACGCCGTTCGTGAGCGTCCAATAATAAGAGGTGAGAACCTATGTACCCTGCAAAAACTGCTTACATGTTATTAACGCCGCTTTCGCCAAGCTGCTTTCCGCCCACAGCTAATCCAGGTGATTGTGACACCGGTCGATACCTTAAATGGCATAGGCCGGGCTGTCCTTGTAAATTACGCGCTGTGGTGCCGACGAATATCATTGCCCTTCGAGCAAATGATCCAGAAACAATTCTGCTGCGACGGATAGGGATTCCCGTGACCTCACGCACACGCTGAGCTGGCGGGAGGTCCATGCCTCATCCAGTCTGACCATTTTCGCCAGGTCGATTTTATAGATGCTCATACTACCTTCGGGTAGGATTCCAATTCCTACACCCGCTTGAACCATCCCGCACAATGCATCGTAGCTGGACACTTCCATGCAAATTTTCAGTGAACGCCCCAAGTCGTTAGCCGCCTTGATCAGTTGAAAGTTGAGGTGGGTGCCACTTCTCAACGCAACATAACCGTGATCGAGGGTTTCTTTGAAGCTAACGGAATCGCGCGCAGCCAACGGATGATCATTGGGTACCAGAAGCACCAGTTGATCGTGATGAAACGGGAATACATCGATGTCTGCGCCGTGAGGCATGCTGGTGAATATACCGACGTCGGCGCGGTTTTCCGCGACTGCCTTGGTAATGGCCAAACTTTGTCTTTCTTCCATGCTCACGCTGATCAACGGGTACAGGTCCATGAATGACTTGATCTTGGCGGGCATGAATTGGGTGATGGCCGAGATGTTGGCCATCACCCTCACGGACCCACGGCGACCGTGGGAGTAGTCGCGCATCTGTACGACGATTTCGTTGAGATTGTTCAGCGCGCTACGGGCCATGAACAACAGCGAAAGGCCCGCATCAGTCGGGGTGATCCCTTTGTTTGAGCGAATCAGCAACTTTGAATCGAGCAGTTCCTCCAGCTCGCTCAGACGCTTGCTAACCGCTGCCGCCGCGATATTTTCGCGTTTGGCAGCGGCGGCGATAGTGCCCTCTTCAACGACGCTGACGAAAAGTCGCAACGAGACGGGATCAAGTTTCATGTGAGTACCGGGGGCATTCAGGCCTAAGGTGGTTATCCTACCTCACTCGAACTCGACTCAGAACGCTCCGGACAACAGGTGGCCGGCGTTCGGCACGTGAGCTGTCAGACCGAGGGTCTTGAGCATCTGATAAACCGTTGCGACCGACGCCGATAGCACGGGCTTGTCGAGACGGTCCTGCACCACCTGGATCGCCGGCAGCGAAGGCATCTGCACGCAGCAAGACAGTACTACACCGTCGGCCTGGCCAATGTTGAGCCTCTCGGCGTGGGCCACCAGGTTCATGGGGTCCAAGCGGCCGACCTCCAGGTTATCGGAAACCTCCAGGCTAATGGAGTCAACCACCTCAATGCCTGCGGCCTCAATGTAGTCAATTACTTGTTGGGTCAGTGGCTTCATGTACGGGGTGATGATCGAGACTTTTTTGTACTCAAGCATATTCAGGCTGTCGATCAATGCACCGGCAGAACTGAGTACAGGGGCATTCGATTGGTTGGACGCCACTGTTTTGCCCAGACGTGCTTGGGATACTGTGTGATAACCGGCCCCCTGGCACATGATTGCCACGAGGCACGCGTACGCCATCACATCGACCCGTGCGTCGCTGAGTTCCAGTGCGCAGCGGTCGCTGTCGATGTCCATCTTTTTAAGTTCTTCGGGGCTGACATGCATCATTCGCATACGCGCCGAGTGGAAGGTGAAGCGTTCCTCGGGAAAGAGCCCGTAACGCGAGGTCAGCATCGCCGGGATTTCGGTTTCCATTGTGGTATTGGAACTCGGAACAATCTGCCCGATTCGAAAGTTTTTCATGTCTGTGTTCTCTGTGTAGTACAGGTCAATTACCGCTGGTGAGCTGAATGCCTTTGGTTTCCTGCAACGTGAACACCATGATGGCAGCGATCACGTAAGCAACGGAGGCGAGGGAGATGGTTGCCGTAAAGCCGACGATCGGGATTAGGATCGGCACGAGCTTGATCCCGGCGATGGCACCTATCCGTCCGAAGTTGAAGCAAAAACCCGAAGCGGTGGCACGGATACTGGTTGGGAACAACTCGGCATACCAGGCGCCGAAGCCGCTGAAATAACCGGTGAAAAAGCCGAGCAACGCTGCCAGTGAGCCCAGTGTTACGACGTTCTGCGTGGTGAAAATCAACTTTCCGTCCGTCAACGGCATCAACGTCGCCGAGTAGGCAAACACTGGCACCATGATCGCCATGCCGGTGAAGAACGTGGCGAACGCCAGGCGTCGTCCAATGCTCTCCGCCAGGTAGCCGTAAGCCAGATAACCGATGGTGGCGCCGATGCCGATCCAGATAATGAATACCGGCGCTTGGTCGATGCGCACGTTCAATATGTTCTGCAGGTAGGCCGGCATGAAGGTCGTGATGATCCAGTAGCCATACATGCCGAGTACCGAAATGCTCAGGCCCAGCAGGGTGGTTTTCAGGTATCTGGGGTTGAAGATTTCCGTGAGGCGACCCTTGTCGGTGTTGTTGCGCATGAACTCGCGGTTGGCCAGCCAGACAGGTGATTCTTTGACGAACAGCCAAATGAACAACAGGGTCAGGAACGACGGGATCGACGCGTAGATGAATAGCATCCGCCAGGATTCTGGATTACTACTGTCCAGAAAGCTCCAGGCGAAAATTGCAGCGAGAAGACCGCCACCTGACCACCCGGTTTGCATCACCGCGAAGGCCTTGGCTCGGCCTGCTGGAGGCCAGATTTCGGAAACCAGTGCTGCCGCTGCGGACCACAAACCGCCCACGCCGATGCCTACGCCAAAGCGAAATAGATCGAGTTGCCACAGGGTTTCTGCAAAACCGCACAAAAAGGTCCCAATGCCGTAGACCAGCACTGACAGCATCATGGTTTTCTTGCGTCCGATCTTGTCGGAGAGATTGCCCAGGAAAAAACCGCCAATTCCTGTGGCGAGCAGGAACCACGCGACTGTAGAGACAACATCGCTCAACCCAACGGCGAAGGTTGTGGCAATAGCCAAGAGCACGAAGCCAAAGATGGTTGCGTCCAGCGCATCAAACAGCCATGCCGCCCAAGAACCCCCCAAAGTGATATAGCGTTGGTTTGTAGTCAGTGGGTGGCTACCCTTGACGGCTGACGCATTGGTCAGAGACCCGGAAGCTGGGTTGTTCATGAAGAAACCTCACAGAGATGATTTTATTATTTTTGGGGTATGCCCCATGGCAGTTGAGGCTGCCGTGCGACTGCTCATGAAGGCCTGATGTTATGGGCAGGGGAGACGAGGCGTATAGAAGGCATTAATGAGGGTGCCATCGCGCTTGGCGATGGCTGCGTGAGGGGCGGCGAATAGGGGAGTGTCAGATTTTTTGTGTGCGGGCCGGTAACGGCCTGCCGTAAGGCAAGCCCTTCTTTCACCAGTTCAACCTGGTAAATCGATCTCCATA
>NZ_JBIUWN010000095.1:0-17991 GCF_044743485.1 Pseudomonas sp. NPDC087614
GTGATGTGAACAAGGCCTATGAGATCACCAAGGATGAGGATCATCGCACGACGTTGTATGCGAGCAGTTCCTCCATTGATGCCGTTAGCCATCCGCTGGAGACGCTTGAGCGTTGGGGCGATAACGTCATCAACTTCAAGAAGAACATGCTCGATCAAGCCAAGGCGGGCGCCAGCTTTCTGCAAAATCTGAATCAGGCGATCAATGCCCAGCTTGTTGACATTGATGATGTTTCTCCAACGCTGATCACTGAGTTGGGCAAAGAGCGCGCTCTGGCAGTCACCAAGAACTTCGTTCGACAAGGGCTTGATCCCAACCAGATAAAATCATTGCCTGAGACAGTTTTGAAAGGGCTGTCCGAGTTCGCGAAACAAGCGGCTGATTACGAAAAGCTGGTAGAAAGCTGCACCGCAAACAACACCTGCCCACAAATGACGGCTGATCCGTCAAGCGGCCCAGACAAACCTGGAACTATGACGCTGCCGCCTATTCCGGTTCCCGCAAACCTGATCACTCATGGTCAGTTGGCATTGAATCAAGTTCTGGACTTGATTGATCTCACGAAGGATATGCCGACCGAGAAAATTCAGGCCACCGTTATTGCTGTACAGGCAGTCATGGGGCCGATGAAGTTTCTGTTGAGCATGACCGCCAATGGATTACTCAACGCCGCGTATGGCGACAAAATCGACGAACTGAAAGATCTGGCAGCCATCAAGTTGGCCGCGAAATTACTGGGTGAGAAAGAGGAGGACCTGACGAAGCTCCACGAGACTGCCAAACAAGAGCACGAAGGGGGTAATGAAGAATACAAATACGATGGTGATGGGTATGTTGTCGCTACGCGTTTCCTGATCGATGCGGTACTTGGGGAATTCAAGTCCATTGGGATGAAGGCCGTCACGAGAACGGTTGCGGTCGTCAAAAAGGAACCGGCAGATGTATTGGGCGGTCCGCACAAAGACACCAGTAAGCCAGTAAACGACGGGCTGGACTCGCACCATTGTCCTGCTCAGAAATGCTACAAAGGCGCGCCAATCAGCAGTCGTGATGGTCCTGCCATCAAGATGGATCCAGAGGATCACAAAAACACCGCGAGTTTTGGTCGTTCCGAAGAAGCCAAGGCTTATCGGGACAAGCAGCAAGCGCTGCTCGAAGAGGGTCGCCTGATGGACGCTATTCAGATGGATATCAACGACATCAGAAGTAAGTTTGGCAATAAATATGATGAAGGAATAAAACAAATGTTGGAGTATGCCTCCAAACTAGATCCGCACGATTTCAGGAGGTAGCGGAGGTGGACTTTTCATTCCAGGTGTTCGGAGCGGTAGGGCCGCTGAGTGGAACCTTGTCCAGAATGCAGGTGCGCAGTATTTTGGGCCGGGATTTCGAGGAGTTCAAGAAAACGGCTGCCTCGTTGAACACTACCGATGCATTTGTACGTCACGACCTGCATGTCTTTTACGACGAGCAAGACATAGTAAAAGGTGTGGAGTTTTTCGATAGAAGCGGCGTCTCCTGGCAGGGACACAAACTGGTGGGAGAAAAACTGTTCCCCGTACTGAGTCTGTTCCGCGGTAATGGCATCCAACCCGTCATTGACGATGACGGGTTTGACGTTAGCGAATTTGGCATGAGCTTTTATGTCCCGGACATTGAGGACGGCGAGGATGCATTGATCAAATCCTTGTATATGAACTTGCGTACCGAAAGGTAAGTCACCTTTTGGCTGCGTCGATAGCGGGGACGAACCCCGCTTTTTCCGATTGGGTTCAACCTTCTTTGTCATGACAGCAGTCAGACTTCATTGGCGACTCATACCGATCATGATGTCGCACCCACTCCATGATCTCGTCCTCATTCCTGCCCTTGGGCGTGAGGTCGAGGTAGTTGTAGGCACCGACCAGCATGTCCAGACCGCGGGCATAGGTTGAGTAGGTGTGGAAAATGTCGCCTTTTGCATCACGATAAAACACGCTCAGGCCGGGCATTTCTTCCTCGGCACCTGTCAGTCTTTTCGTAGTTGTACGTAGCCTTTCCTGCAGCAACATCTTCAGCGCGGGCGCAAACACCAAAGTCGTAGTTGAAATCGGAATCGTCTGACGAGACCCAGTCGAATTTCCAGCCCATGCGCCGCTTGAAGGCCTGGAACTGTTCAAACGGGGCGTGGGAAACCGCGACCATGGCGATGTCGTGGTGGGCCAGGTGCAGATTGGCGCCGTCGATGTGGTCGGACAGGAACGAGCAACCCTGGCAGCCTTCCTCCCAATCCTTGGCAAACATGAAGTGGTAAACGATCAATTGGCTGTGTTTGCCGAACAGGTCGGCCAGTTTCAGTTCGCCGTTTGGGCCGTGAAATCGGTAGTCCTTGTCGACTTTGACCCACGGCAATGCGCGGCGTTTGGCGCTGAGGCGGTCGCGTTCCTTGGTGAAGGCCTTTTCGTCGGCCAGATGCTGTTTGCGCGCAGCGAGCCATTCTTCGCGCGATACCACCTGATGATTCTCGACGTTCATGATGATTTCTCCTGCGGGGTTGAAACCGTCTTTGTCAGACTAGTCGTTTAACCCTCGATCAATTCGACAGACCGCCGGTCGGTCGCGGCGTGAAATGCGGCTGAACGGCTGCGGTGTGTCCGGGTCACAAGCTATGACAGCGCCCCAAATCACGCGCACCGGAGGTTGAATCAGGATGACGACTTATAACTGGGATTTGATTGAACGCTTGCTGCATGAAGTGCAGAACAGTGCTGGCGAAAGTTTCGCCCCTCGAAAATACGCCGAGGACTATGCGGCCGAGAAAGCCAGTGCAGGCGAGCCGATCGAGAATCTGGATCACCTGAAAACGGTGGCCTGCGAATATGAAGGCTTGTTGCTTGATCGTGGATTTATCGAACCGCGCCCGGATCATATGGGCAGTACCGGCAGCAATTTCATTCTGACGCCACGCGGATCAAGCCTGCTGAGCCTGATCGACAGCAGCATTCCCGGAAATGATCATCCGCGGCAGGTGCTGGACGAGCAGGGAGATGCGCTGGATGAAGCGACGTTTGATGAGGTGGCTTCCAAGGCGCAGATTGCCTGATAGCCTTTGTGGGAGCGGGCTTGCTCGCTCCCACATTGGTTTGTGGTCTGATTCAAGGTTTTTGTGCGGCCTTGAGGCATTTGAGGTCATTGAAGTCTTTACGCACCCCTTCGATTTTCTTGAGCAACCGCTGACGCTGCTGCGGTGTGCTCTCGGCCATCAGATCCACCGCCAGCGAGCGCGCTTGCGCTTCGGTGTTCGCATAGGCCTTCTGGTAATCCGTTGTCCATAAACGCTCGCGGTTGACCAGAAGTGTCTCGATTCGCTGTGGGAATTCGGTACTTTTACGCTGGGCAACGGCGTTACTGAACTGCTGCTGCCAGTGAGCGCGGTTGGCGATCCATTGGGTGTTCTGGTCGCCCAGCGCGGTCGACCACACCATTACCCGCTGTTCTTGATTGACGCTCAATGGCCCGAGCCAGTCGTTGAGGCGTTTGACCATGCGTGCGCCGCGTTCGGCGATCTGCTGGGCAAGCGGCGGGTTCAAATATTCCCGCTGGCGTTTACGCAAATCCTTGGCAAATGCGTTGTTCATTTCCGCGACCTGTTTGTCATCCAAGCCTTGCAGCAACTCGATGGCTGACGGAGTGATTTCCCGTGCGGTTTGAGCAATCGCCTGCTTGGCTTCTTCCGTGCGTGTCTGCAGCGCGGTGTCGGTCACCTGATTGTTTTCAACCATCGTTTGCAGGCGGTCGAGCCAGTCCAGATACTCTGGCAATTGCGTGCTGCAGTGCCAGCTCAGGTGTTCTTTGAGGCGTTCGTTGAACCAGCCTTTCTGCTCGCCGTTCATGTCCAGGTAGTCGCTGAGCGTCCACGGGATGATCACGTCGAGGTTGCGATAAGCCAGGCCGACGCGGCTGCAGGCGCCGAGGGCAAGGGTGAAGATCAAGAGGGTAGCGATATGTTTGAACCAGCGAGACATGGGCGAATCCTTGCGATAGCCAGCCTTGGGGATCTGATTCTTATGTGAACGCACAATGAACCCGGCAGTTCAGCCGCTCAATAGAATGCGTGCTCGGCCTTGAATGTGACGAGGCCGTCACACTGGCTGTTGTGTCCGGAGTAGGCCGAGCAATCGCTGCCGCTGAGGCTGGAGTTGCTGTAGATCAGGTTGAGATCGACGCCCATTAACGGCCGGGACAGCTTCACCGACCAATCGGTAAAGCTGCTGACATAACCGCCGTCAACGGCCACGGGCGTGTTCAACTGGTGGGTGGTGTATTTCATGCTGACGCCGATGCCGAACGGTTGGTTGCCGCCAAGATCGGCAAACAACGTGTTGTTCTGTTTGTCCGGGTCGTGGCTCAGGGCGATGCCGAAACGGCTGCCGAGCAGGGTCAGGCCACCGAACAGTTCCTGGCTGTCGAGGGTGTCTACCTCGGGATAGCTGTAGTGGATCATCCCGATTTCATAGCCGAGGGTTTGATCGAAAGGTTGTTTAAAACCGACATAGGAATCGATTTCGAGGTTCTTGCCCGGCGTGATGCCCATGCTCGGCGCGTACTGGCCGAAATACAGGCCGCTGTCGTGGCTGAGGTCGAGCCCGCCATGAAACGAGCCAGCGACCGCCGGTTTGACCAGGCCCTGGGCCATGCTGCGGCTGGGTGTGGTGTCGAGTTTCAGGTCGAAGTCGCCAAGTTCACGCTGGAAAACCTGCGCATGCACAGCTGTGCAAGCCATCAGGCTTGAGAGCAATAAACAGGATGATTTGCGCATGCGTCACTCCATGAACAGCGAGCGCAGGGCGGCGGGCCTGCTGAAACGCTTGATCCAGACGCGTGCAAGGATACCGGCGAATGATCGGCATTGATGTCCGTTCGTCGATTTATGAGTATTTGTTTGTTTTAATCGGGGGGAGTATTGCGTGGTGCCAGTCCAGACGCTTCGAAGCTCAAAGCGCCTCTGGACGGGGGTAAAACCGGGTGTTACTTCTTGCCCAGGCTGATCTGCTTGGACGGGCCGAACGTCTGGCCGCTGACGCCTTTGGCAATTTGCTGAATCTCGCCGCCAGACTTGAGGAACGCGGCGATCTGATCGTTGATCGATTCGCTGGTTTCAACGGCTGGAGCTGGCTTTGCTTTGCTGGTGGATGCTTTTACACGCATGGCGGCCATTAACCTGTAGAAAAGTAACTCGGCCGGGCATCGTACAGGAATAACTTGACAATAGCTTGTTAAATATCCCCCGGAATAACCCGCCCCGTGACGGCATTACGCTCGATTCAATACTCGGAATAATCGGCTAACCTGCTGTTTTAAATAACATCATTTATATCCCGCCGGGCTGTGGCGAGCTGCCGTAATGCGCCAAACCGGCCTGACGAGCGGCAACCCGCGCAGCCGAGCCCAAGGAAAATCAAGGCTTTGCGCAGATTTTACTGAAACCTGGGAATCTGCCGGCCATCGTTCACGGCAAAACGGGTAGAATGCCGCCCACGCAATGAGGGTTCTGGAAATGGCTTTAGTCGGGCGTTACAACAGTTTGCAAGTGGTTAAACACACTAACTTCGGTTTATATCTGGACGGCGGTGCTGACGGCGAAATTCTTTTGCCTAATCGTTATATCCCGAAAGATATTCCCAGCGAAGATGAAGACTGGCTCAACGTTTTTGTTTATCTGGACAGCGAAGACAAACTTCTCGCTACCACAGAAAAACCAAAAGTTCAGGTGGGTGAATTTGCCAGTCTGAAAGTTGTTGAAGTCAACAGCATCGGTGTGTTCCTCGATTGGGGGCTGCCGAAGGATCTGTTGCTGCCGTATTCCGAAGAAAAGCGTCAGATGACGGCCGGCGAATATTGCGTGGTGCACGTCTACCTCGACAAACACACCCGTCGTATCACCGCCACCGCGCGGCTGGATCGCTATCTCGACAAGACCCCTGCCAACTACAGCCAGGGCCAGGAAGTTGATCTGCTGGTCGCCGAAGCCACCGATATGGGCTTCAAGGCGATCATCAACAACAAGCACTGGGGTTTGATCCACAAGAACGAAATCTTCAAGTTCATGCGCGCCGGCATGATCGAGAAAGGCTTCATCAAAGAAGTGCGCGCCGACGGCAAGATCAGCCTGAGCCTGCAACCGGTTGGCCAGGAAGCGGCCAGCAGCCTGAACTCGAAAATCCTCGCCAAGTTGCGCGAGAACGCCGGCACACTGCCGGTCAGCGACAAGAGCGACCCGGTGTTGATCACTAGCCTGTTTGGCGTCAGCAAAGGCAACTTCAAGAAGGCTATCGGTTCGCTGTACAAGGAAGGCAAGATCGTCATTCATGCCGATCGCATTGAACTAACCTGAGCCTTGCGTGGCCCATGTTTCATGGGCTTACTTGAGGTCGGTTGAATGAAAAAAGCGCTGATTGCCTATGTCGCCACGCTGGTGACGTTTCTGTTGCTCGACGGCATCTGGCTCGGCCTGTTGATGGCGCCGACCTATCGTGAACTGCTCGGTTCACTGATGCTCGAAAAACCGCTGCTGGTTCCGGCAGCGGTTTTTTATTGGCTGTACGTTTTCGGGTGTGTGGTGTTTGTGGTGTTGCCGGCATCGAGTTGGCAGCGGGCAGCGAAGATGGGCGCGTTGTTGGGGCTGGTGGCGTATGGCACGTATGACCTGACCAATTGGGCGACATTGCGCGGATGGTCGGTGCAGGTGACGTTGATGGATTGGATGTGGGGGGCGTTTGCCACCGCTGTGGCGTGTACTGTCGGGTTTTCGGTGGCTCGCAGGTTATGCGATTCGCATCATTGATCTTTATTGTCTGAACGGGCCTCTTCGCGGGCAAGCCCGGCTCCCACCGTGATTGATGTCGTTCACGAGTCCTGCGTTCGACACAAACATCTGTGGGAGGCACTGTCTTCACCAGCCATTCACTGCTGACGCAATGGAAGAATTAAATGTCTTTTCCGGACGGTTTTTTCTGTCTGGCTGACTGATAATCCTCGGCACTGTTTTTGACCATTGGATGGCTGCCATGTTGTGTGTGTTCGAGGTGTTGCGGTGAGTGCCGAGCGGCGCAATGCCGACCGTTTTGCCTTGCAGGTGATGATCGGCCTGTGTCTGATCTGGGGCGTGCAGCAAGTGATGATCAAGTGGGCCGCACCGGATATCGCGCCGGTGATGCAGGCAGCCGGGCGGTCAGGGATTTCCGCGTTGCTGGTAGGCTTGCTCATCTGCTGGAAGGGTGGCTGGGATCAGGTCGGCAGCACCTGGCGCGGCGGTTTGCTGGCCGGTGCACTGTTCGGCCTGGAGTTCTTCTTTATCAGCGAAGGTTTGCAACTGACCACCGCTGCGCACATGTCGGTGTTCCTCTACACCGCGCCGATCTTCACCGCGCTGGGCGTGCATTTTCTGTTGGCCAGTGAGCGTCTGCGGCCCTTGCAGTGGCTGGGGATTGTGTTGGCATTCATCGGCATTGTGCTGGCCTTCGCCGGCGGTGTGTCGTGGGATAACATCGACCGTCGCATGTTGCTGGGCGATGCCTTCGGTGTGTTGGCCGGCGCCTGTTGGGGCGCGACCACCGTGGTGGTGCGCGCCTCACGCCTGTCGGATGCTCCGGTGACACTGACCCTGTTCTATCAGTTGATCGTCGGCTTCATCGGCCTGTTGTTGATCGCGTTGTTCAGCGGCCAGATCACCCATGTCAGCCTGACCTCCGTGGCGGTGGCCAGTGTGCTGTTCCAGGGGCTGGTGGTGTCGTTCTTCAGTTATCTGGTGTGGTTCTGGCTGTTGCGCCGTTATCTGGCGGCGAATCTGGCGGTGTTCTCATTCATGACGCCGCTGTTCGGGGTCACCTTCGGTGTGTTGCTGCTCGGCGAGCGACTGAGCCTGAACTTCATCATCGGCGCGGTACTGGTGTTGCTCGGCATCACTTTCGTCAGCGCTGAGCCGTGGTTGCGTCGGCGTTTGCGCAAAGCGCTCGGCCAGTAGTAGTCGATTGCATCGCCAGTCCGCCGGCAATCAACAAACCGCATCCGGCGATGACCAGCGCCGGCTGCAAGCCACCGCTGAAATGGCTGCTCAACGCGGCCAATAACGGGCCGCTGAGTTGGCCGACGGCGAAGCAAGCGGTGAGCATGCCAGCGTTGCGCTGGATGGTGTGGGGCGCCAGTTCCCGCGAGCGTTGCATGACTAGCTGCATGCAGGCCAGGAACGGCGTGCCGCACAGGATGACGCCCAGTGCCAGGCCCCAACCGCTGCCCGACAGGCAGGCAAAAACACCGGCCGCTTGCAGCCACAACGTCGCCATCAACCAGTGACGCGTGGTCCGAGGATCGTGACGGCGCAGACTCACCAGCAGCACCCCGATGGCCGCGCCCAGGCCGAAGCACGGCCAGAGCAAATCTGCCTGCCATTGCCCATGAAACTGCGCGGTGGCCATCTGCGACAGGAATGTGGCCGGGATGATGTAGCCGAGGCCGTAGAGTGCGTAAATCAGCGCCAACCGACCAATGCCACGACTCGACGGACTGACGGAGGTTGCCGCAATGGTCTTGGCGGCGGTTGGTTGCGGCAGCAGGCGCCACACCCCCAGCATCATTACCAACGCGGCTGCGGCATAAATCAGCCACAACGTCGCGGACGTCTGGTTCAGCAGATGTGAGACCAGCGCCAGCAACCCTGTCAGAAAAATCCCCAGCCCCGGTCCGGCAAATACCAAGGCCCCAAGCCGTGGACGACCGGCCGCCGCCAGCGGCTGACTCAGCGAGGTGATCATCACCAAGACCCAGGCACTCGCCACGCCGGTGCCAAAGCGCAAAACCAGATGCGACCAGAAGCCGTCAGCCCAGAACGAGGCCAGTGTCAGCAGCACGCACAACCACAGACCGCCGTGCAGTCGGCGCTGAACCTGTTGCGGACGGTGGGCAAACATCGCGTCCACGGCACCGAGCAAGTATCCGAGGTAGTTGGCCGCCGCAATCAGACCGGCGGCAGTCAGGTCGATCTGTCCCTCGCTGAGCAGGTGCGGCATTTGTGGAGTGAGGGCGAAACGCCCGATGCCCATGGCCAGCATCAGGGCAACGAAACAAGCGGATAAGCGAATCAGCGGCGACATGGTCTGGATTCCATTGAAAGAGTAACGACCGTCAGGCTAGGACTGATTGACTTTCTTTAAAATTGAATAATAGTGATTAACTTGTTCTGTTCTGGAGAAAGGTTGTGGAGTTCAGCCAACTGCGGATCTTTCAGGCGGTTGCCGAGGAAGGTTCGATCACTCGCGCGGCCGAACGGCTGCATCGCGTGCCATCGAACCTGTCGACTCGGCTTAAACAGCTCGAGGAGCAAATGGGTGTCGAATTGTTCGTTCGTGAGCGTCAGCGTTTGCAACTGTCGCCTGCGGGAAAAGTCCTGCTGGACTACACCGGCAAACTCTTTGCCCTAAGGGATCAGGCCAGTGCGGCGGTGATGGGCGGACAACCGGCCGGGGACTTTGTGCTCGGCACCATGTACAGCACGGCGGCGATCCATCTGCCGGCGTTGCTGGCGCGTTATCACAAGCAATACCCGGCGGTGAACCTGCAAGTGCAGTCGGCGCCGAGCGGTGAACTGCTCGAAGGCCTGCTTACCGGACGTCTGGATGCCGCGCTGGTGGACGGCCCGCTCGAACTGGCCGGGCTCGACGGCGTGCCGCTGTGCGAGGAGCGGCTGGTGCTGATTACCGAAGCTGATCATCCGCCGGTTTACAGTGCGCGGGATGTAGAAGGGCGCTCGGTGTTCACCTTTCGCCAGGGTTGCTCCTATCGCATGCGTCTGGAGGCATGGTTCTCTCACTCGCATGCGGCGATGGGACGGGCGATGGAGATCGAGTCCTATCAGGGCATGCTCGCCTGCGTGATTGCCGGCAGCGGTGTGGCGCTGATGTCGGAGTCGATGCTGGCCAGTTTGCCTGGGCGCGAGAGCGTCGCGGTGCATCCGCTGGCCGAACCGTTCGAGCGTGCGACAACGTGGCTCATGTGGCGCAAGGGCATGCTGGGCGCCAACCTCAATGCGTGGATTGAAGTGCAGCAGGCCGTCTATCCTGCGGCTCTGGTTGAAACCCGTGAAACGGCTTGAACCGATGGCAACGGATTCTGTTCTATTCAGTAACAGATCATTGCGGATTAGGCCGAGCATTGCGCAGGACTTCGGACTATTATCAGTGCGAGGCGGCCCCAGAATTCCGGTCGCTCGGCACCACCCTGAAGGGGGCATTACGATGAAAGAGAAAATTCAGAATTGGCTGCACGATTTGGGTGTTGCCCTCGGCTTGATCGAACCGCCTCTGCAACCGGTACCGATTCGCACAGACGACGAACAGCGTCGGCGTCAGCCGCGTCGGCGGTAATGCCTCATTAATTGATCGAGAGATCGCAGCCTTCGGCGGGTCCCACACAGAGCGGTGTGGGACCTGCCGAAGGCTGCGATCTTTTGCATTCAGTGCCGCGCAATCATCAGTAAAAACCGGCTCAAGTCATTCGCGGTCTTCGCAGTCTTGAGCAGTTGATCTTCTTCGGCGGTGAATGCCGTCAGTCCGAATTCATCCTCCAGATGAAAAATCAGATCCTCGATATCCGCTTTCTCCAGTCCCAATTGCACCAGACGGGTGTGGTCATCGAATTCGCGGTTTTCCAGCAGTCGGCGAATGAACCGATGCACAGCGGCACGCACGGCAGCTCTTCTCATGGCAAACAGTTCTAGTCATTGTTTTGCTTGATTACAGCAGGCCTCACTGATGTCGGCGCAACCATTCGTCAATCATCAAGCGCAAATGCTCACCGGAAAAACTGCCGAAGTGTCCACCATGCACGGTACGGATCGGTAACGCCTGCAAACGTCGCAGACTGGCGGCGTAATCGTCCAGATTCGAATGGTAGGCGTCTTCGATCAGCGGCCCGTCGTAGATGATGTCGCCACTGAACAGTGTTTGTGTCGCCGCTTCAAACAGGCTGATCCCGCCCGGCGAATGCCCCGGCGTGTGCAGCACCTGCAACGTGCGGTTGCCCAGATCCAGCACATCCCCGTTTTCGACAAACCCGGTCGCCGGTGCCGCTTTGACCCTATATTCGGCGTAGCACAGCGGACAATCCGGGTGTGCTTCGAACATGTCATCGCCGACGAAAGCTCGGCTCAAATCGTTTTCACCATCCGGCGCGGCAAGGATGTCGGCCTCGGCAGGGTGCACCAGCCGCTCGGCAAACTCGTGATGGCCTGCAATGTGGTCGAAATGGCAATGGCTGGCCACGGCCACTAGTGGCCGCTCGGTCAGCCATGGCAGTTGCTCGCGCAGGCTGACCAGCCCTGAACCACTGTCGAGCAACAAATCCTTGTCGCGGCCCTGAACGTGCCACAGGTTGCAGCGGTAGAACGGGCGGATGTACGGCTCGTGAATCAGGCGGATGCCGTCACTCAGGGTTTGCACTTCGAACCACTGATCGCGAGAAACAATCTTCATCAGTACATTCCTTAAAACGAAAAAAAACGGGTGTGGCAACCGACGCCACACCCGTCGAAGAAAGCATCAAGTGGTTACATCAAAGCTTATAGCGCACTCGCCACCATCGCAGGGCGGCGCGAGAACAGGCTGACCAGCACGAAACTTGCCAGGCTGATACCCAGGCTGTAATAGATCGGCGAGTTGGCGTCCATCCCGTCCTTGAACATGAAGATCAAGGAGGTGGCGAAACCCAGGGTCATCGCACTGATCGCGCCTGCGGTGGTCGCGCGTTTCCAGAAAATCGCCCCCATCAATGGAATCAGCATGCCGCCGACCAGAAGGTTGTAGGCCAGGGTCAGGGCACTGATGACGTCATTGACCACCAGTGCGATGCCCAGCACCGCAACGCCGGTCAACAGGGTAAACAGGCGGCTGACGGCCACGCTGGATTGTTTACCGCCGCGCAGTTTTGGCAGCAGGTCTTCCGTCAGCGTGGTGGATGCGGCGAGCAGGCCGGCGCTGGCGGTGGACATCATCGCGGCCAGTGCAGCAGCGATCACCAGACCCCGGATGCCGTCCGGCAGCGAGACTTTGACGATGGCGGCGAAGGCGTTGTTGACGTTGTCCAGATCCGGGATCAGGACGTGTGCAGCCATGCCGATCAGGGCGCAGACCAGGCCGTAGATGATGCAGTAGATGCCGGCCGAAGTGCCGGCGTACTTCGCAACTTTCTCGCTTTTGGCGGTGAATACACGCTGCCAGATGTCCTGACCGATCAGGATGCCGAAGAAGTAGATCATGAAGTAGGTAATGATCGTGTCCCAGCCGATGCTGGTGAAGCTGAAGCTGGCGGCCGGCAATTGCGCCACCAGTTGATCCCAGCCACCGACGCGGTACAGGCAGATCGGCAGCAGCAGGAACATCAGGCCGACGGTCTGGATGGCGAACTGGACGATGTCGGTCAGGGTCAGCGACCACATACCGCCGATGGTCGAATAGATCACGACGATGCCGCCACCCAGCAGCACAGACATCCAGAACGGCAAGCCGAACAGCACTTGCAACACGGTGCCGATCGCCAGGATCGAGGTCACGCCGATCATCAAGGCGTAGGCCAGCATGATGGTGGCGCTGGCGGTACGAGCCATCGGGTTGTAGCGTTTTTCCAGCACCTGGGTGACGGTAAACACTTTCAGTTTCAGCAGTGGCTTGGCGAGGAACAGGTTCAGCGCAACGATGCCGCAACCCAGTGCTGCGCACAGCCAGAACCCGGAAATACCGTGCACATAACCCAAACGCACGGTGCCGACGGTGGACGCGCCACCCAGTACAGTTGCGGCCATGGTGCCCATGTACAGGCTCGGGCCCAGGTTACGACCGGCGACCAGATAGTCTTCGTGGGTCTTGGCTTTGCGCATGCCGTAATAGCCCAGAATCAGCATCGCGGCGGCGTAGATGAGTACGACGATTAAATCCAAAGCCATGATGGCGTGTCTCCGATTGTCTTTTTTATGTGAGGCTCGAATCGATTTGCCCTTGTGGGAGCGGGCCCGCGCCCACAGGGGTTAT
This sequence comes from Pseudomonas sp. NPDC087614, assembly GCF_044743485.1. Lineage (NCBI taxonomy): Bacteria > Pseudomonadati > Pseudomonadota > Gammaproteobacteria > Pseudomonadales > Pseudomonadaceae > Pseudomonas > Pseudomonas sp. NPDC087614. Next base: position 13,056 of record NZ_JBIUWN010000095.1, read on the forward strand.
GTGTTTCTTCAGGCGGCCTGGCGCAACGACGCTTTAGCCGGCGCGTTTGCGCCCTGGTTTCGGGCATCCTGCGGGCCGAACACGTCGCGCGGTTCCGGGAACAGGCGCAGTAGCGTCAGGTACACCACCGAAGCCAGGCCGAGGGTGACGGGCAGGCTGATGTCGATGCCGCCGGCCATTTCACCCAGCGGGCCGACGAACTGCCCCGGCAGGTTGACGAAGCACAGGCCGACCGCCGCACTCGGGATCCAGGCGCCCAGGCCACGCCAGTTCCAGCCGTGACTGAACCAGTAGCGTCCGCCCTGTTCGCCGCGCGTGAACACTTGCAGGTCGTCCGGGCAGTAGAAGCCACGACGCACCAGCAGGCCGATGATCATGATCACCATCCACGGCGTAGTGCAGGTGATGATCAGCACGGCGAATGTCGACACGCTCTGCACCAGGTTCGCCGCAAAGCGCCCGATGAAGATGAAGGCAATCGACAGCACGCCGATCAGCAACGTCGCCTTGACCCGCGACAGTACGCGAGGGAACACGCTGGACATGTCCAGCCCGGTGCCATACAGCGATGTGGTGCCGGTGGACATGCCGCCGATCACCGCAATCAGGCACACCGGCAGGAAGAACCAGCTCGGCGACACCGCCAGCAGACCACCGACATAGTTGTTCGCCGCGATGTAGTCCGGCGCCTTGATCGCGACGATGGTCGCGGTGGCCAGGCCGAACAGGAACGGGATGAACGTGGCGATCTGCGACAGCACGACGGCGGCCATGATCCGCTGCTTGGAGGTGTCACGCGGGATGTAGCGCGACCAGTCGCCGAGGAACGCGCCGAAGGAAATCGGGTTGCTCATGGCCACCAGTGCGGCGCCGATGAACGCGGCCCAGAAACCGGGCTGACCGAGACTGACCGTGCCGGCGTATTGCGCGTCGAAAGGAGCGGCGAAAGCGACCGCGCCCAGCAGAAACAGCAGGCTGGCGCTCCATACCGCGATCTTGTTCACCCACAGCAAAAAGCGGAAGCCATAGATGCACACGGTCAGTACCAGGATCGCGAACAGGCCGTAGGCCAAACCCAGGGTCAGGTCGGTTTCCGGCAAGCCTATCAAGCGTTTCGCACCGCCAATTAGCGCATCCCCCGAACTCCACACCGAGAGCGAGAAGAATGCGATGGCGGTCAACAGCGACAGAAACGAGCCGACGATCCGCCCGTGCACGCCGAAATGCGCACCGGACGACACGGCATTGTTGGTGCCATTGAGCGGGCCGAACAGGCCCATCGGTGCGAGGATCAGCGAGCCCAGCAGCACGCCCGAGACAATCGCCCAGACGCCAGCCTGAAACGACAGGCCGAACAGCACCGGGAAGCTGCCGAGCACGGCGGTGGCAAAGGTGTTGGAACCACCGAAGATCATCCGGAACAAATCCGTCGGGCCTGCGGTGCGTTCGTTGTCCGGGATCTGTTCGACCCCGTGGGTTTCAATTTGCGTAAGGCTTTGGTCGTTGTTGTTGTTATTCATGATCTGCTCCGATCATAAAGGCGCGCGCATCGTGCGTGAGCGTCACCTGTTTGGCTAAGGGGATGGCAGCCCTTCCGGCATCGCGGATAAATGTTCATGACAGGCCAGCCAAAGGCCTTGTTGTTCTAGGCTCGACGCTTGTTTCTTGAAAACAATCGTCTCGCGCTCCTGGCTGAAGTGTTGCTCCCCTTGCATGCGCAGCTCGGTGGCCACGTCATGGATGAAAATCGCCACGTCACCTTGCAGGCTGACGAAGGCGTTGCTCGACGTGCACGAGAGCACTTCAAAGCCATCCTCGGCGCGCCAGTTGTCCCACAACGCCTGATAGGCGTCGCGCGACAGCAGCGGCTGTTCGAGGGTGTAGAACACGAAACTCGCATCAGCGCTGAACGCGCCGAAGTAAGCCTCGCGATCGTTACGGGCGAAGGCGCACACCAGCTCGGCGGCCGCTTTCAATACCTGATCACGTTCGCTCATGACCCGACCCTCAGCGGTGAACTACGCCAGGCAGTACGCAGAGCATTTCGTACAGCAGGTTGGCGGCCAGCAGCGAGGTGTTACCGGTGGTGTCGTAAGCGGGCGAAACTTCTACCAGATCGCAACCGATCAGGTCGAGGCCTTGGCAGCCGCGAACGATTTCAATCGCCTGAATGGTCGTCAGACCGCCGATTTCCGGGGTGCCGGTGCCAGGCGCCCAGGCCGGGTCGATGCCGTCGATGTCAAAGCTCAGGTACACCGGACCGCCGCCGACTTTCTCCCGCACTTCGGCCATCAGCGGTGCCAGCGACTTGTGCCAGCACTCTTCGGCCTGCACCACGCGGAAACCCTGATCACGGCTCCAGTTGAAGTCGTCAGCGGTGTAACCCTGCGCGCGCAAACCAATCTGCACCACACGATCGCAGTCCAGAAGACCTTCTTCGACGGCGCGACGGAAGGTGGTGCCGTGGGCGATTTTCTCGCCGAACATGTGATCGTTGACGTCAGCGTGGGCGTCGATGTGTACCAGACCGACCTTGCCGTGTTTCTTGTGGATGGCACGCAGGATCGGCAGGGTGATGGTGTGGTCGCCACCCAGGGTCATCGGGATGACGTTGTGCTCGAGGATGTTGTCGTAGGCTTCTTCGATGATGCGCACGGCGTCGAGCAGGTTGAAGGTGTTGATCGCCACGTCACCGATGTCGGCCACCGACAGCGAGTCGAACGGCGCGGCGCCGGTGGCCATGTTGTAAGGGCGGATCATCACCGATTCGGTGCGGATTTCACGTGGCCCGAAGCGGGTGCCGGGGCGCAGCGAAGTGCCGATGTCCAGCGGCACGCCAACGAAGGCAGCGTCCAGGCCGGCAGCGCTCGGTACATGGGGGAGTCGGAGCATGGTGGCGATGCCGCCGAAGCGCGGCATTTCGTTGCCGCCCAGTGGTTGGTGAAGAATTTTGTCCACGGGTAGGGCCTCATCGTCTTGTTTTATTTATGTCGGCGCGCCGGCTGGCGGGCACCGCTGTGGGCCGATTCTGCGAAATGCAGGGGTGGGGAAGAATCGCTACGGGCAAATACTTAGTTCAGATTTTTCTAAACTAACGGCGAGGCTGAAGATAGACTCGTTGTCGTTCACCGGGGTGAACATGGCGCCTCAGTGGGAGCGGGCTTGCTCGCGAATACGGTGTGTCAGGCAACGTGGATGTCGGATGGCCCGACGCTTTCGCGAGCAAGCCCGTTCCCACATTTACGGTGTGTCGACACAAACCTGGAGTAGACATGGCCAACGCTTTACCCGACCTGAAACTGTTGCGCATCTTCGTCAGCGTGGTGCGTCATCAGGGTTTCGCCAACGCGCAGCAGGAACTCAACCTGTCGACCTCGGCGATCAGCACCTACATGAGCCAGCTCGAAGCCGCGCTCGGTCTGGTGCTGTGCCATCGCGGCCGTGGCGGCTTCAGCCTGACCAGCAAGGGTGAGCTGTTCCATCAGGAAACCCTGCGCCTGCTCGGCGAACTTGAAGGTTTCGAGCAATACGCCGCTGCGCTCAAGGGCGAACTGCGCGGCACACTCAACCTCGGCGTGATCGATTCCACGGTCAGCGACAAAGCGCTGCCGTTCGCCGAAGCCATCGGCGCCTACAGCCAGGAACACCCGGCGGTGCATTTGCACCTGTCGGTGATGAGCCCTTACGAACTGCAACTCGGCGTACAGGACAACCGCCTCGATCTGGCGATCGGCGCGTTCTCCACACGCATGAGCGGTCTGGTCTACATGCCGCTGTACCGCGAGCAGCACTGGCTGTATTGCAGCAGTCGCCACCCGTTGTTCAACGAACGGCGCATTCCCGAGCAAGTCATCACTCAGCAACGCATGGTCGGTCGCGGCTACTGGAGCCAGGCGGAACTGGCACGTCACGGCTTCAAACACAGCGCCGCCACCGTGGAAAGTATGGAAGCGCAGCTGATTCTGGTGCTGTCCGGCGCCTACATCGGGTATCTGCCGGAACACTACGCTCAGGCCTGGGCCGACAAGGGTGATTTGCGCGTGTTGCTGCCAGCGACTTTCGGTTATCAGGCGCCGTTTTCGATGATCATGCGCCGTGGCCGAAGCCGCGAGCCGTTGATTCAGACGTTCCGCGATTTGCTCAAAGCCCAGCTCAATCAGGCGTAGCTCGAAGGAAAAGAAGTATGTCCAGACCCCAATGCCCGCGCTGCCTGCGCCCACAAACCCATTGCCTGTGCGCGCTGATTCCGCGTCTCGATAGCCGCACCCGAGTGTTGGTGTTGCAGCATCCCAGCGAGGTCAATCATGCGCTCAATACTGCGCGCTTGGCGGCGCTGGGTTTGACCAACGCCGAGCTGATCGTGGGTGAGGTGTTCGAGGATTTACCGACGCTGTTGAATCAACCGGGCTATCAGGCGCGGTTGTTGTTTCCGGCGGACGATGCGCAGGTGATGCAGGCCTATGGTGAGTCTGATCAACCGCTGTTGCTGGTCGTGCCCGATGGCACCTGGCGCAAGGCGCGCAAAATGCTCCATCTCAATCCGCTGCTGGCGGCGTTGCCACGGGTGACGCTGGCAGAGGGCGGGGTGTCGCGCTATCGGTTGCGCAAGGCCCCAGGGCCGGGAGCGTTGTCGACGGTTGAGGCGATTGTGCAGGCATTGCACACGCTGGAAGCACCGGCCTCGTTTGAGCCATTGCTCAAGCCGTTTGAAGCGTTGATCGAGGGGCAGATAGCGGCGATGGGGGAGGAGACCTTTCAGAAGAACCATGGCGAAAGATAGGTGTTGATAATGCCGGCCTTTTCGCGAGCAAGCCCGCTCCCACAGGGGGAACGCATTCCAAAATGTGGGAGATTCTATGGTTCATGCCTAGCCCCTAAACCGCTTTAGGGGAGTATTCGCTCTGGTTTTTCAACAGAGCAAATACCACCCGGGCAA
>NZ_JBIUWN010000096.1:0-17720 GCF_044743485.1 Pseudomonas sp. NPDC087614
CCCGGGTGGTATTTGCTCTGTTGAAAAACCAGAGCGAATACTCCCCTAAAGCGGTTTAGGGGCTAGGCATGAACCATAGAATCTCCCACAGTGGGCTTTGTGTTCGGCAATAAAAAAGCGGCGCCTGCGAGGGCACCGCTTTTTTATGCGCGGGATTTAGAAGTCCAGCACGACTCCGACGTTAACCCCTTGCTGGGTAAAGTCATCGTCCTTGCGCAACGTATAACCGCCACGCAGCGCCAGATCTGCCGTCAGTTTATGGCTGACGCCCAGGCTCAAACGGTTCAAATGACTCTGCGGTGTGTAGCCTTCGAGTTTGAAGTCGTTGGCCGGCAGGGTATTGAGCGCGATGTTGACCTTCTGCACGTCATCCTCGTACTCACGTTCGTGGGCGTATTCACCAAACACCTGGGTTTGTGGGGTGATGTTGTACTTGCCCTGAATACCGAGGCCCAGACGTTTCGAATCACGCGCCTGGTCATCGAAGGTCAGTGCTGTGGCCCGGTTGCTTTTCTCTGAGTAACCATCGACATCCACGCTGGCGTAGTCGGCGCTGACGAACGGCGACAAATGCCATTCACTGCCCGGTTGGGCAATGTCGTATCCGATGCGGGTACTGAACGCCCACAGGTGGCCGTCGGTATCACCTTTCTCCGCACCTTCACTGACGCCCAGATCGAACTTGCGCTTGAGGTTGTCGTAGTCGAGTTTGCCACCGGTCAGCGCAGCGTCAGCCCACCAGCGGTTTTGCTGGAACTGGGCGAAGGCTGTCGCCAGATAGCTGTTGAGTTTGTAGTCCGAATCGTTGTGGCCTGCCTCCAGATTCTGCCGGTAGAAACCTGCCGCTACGCCTAACCGCCAAGCGTCATTGAGGCGATAGCTGCCACCCACGTTGAGGTTGTAACCACTGCCGTCGGCGCTGGCGCCGCTGCTTTGGCTGTCGACATCCAGGTGCTGGCCACCGGCGGAGACAATCGCCCGCCACTGACCGACGGGTTGCCAGTTCTCCCAATCCGCTTTCCATTGAGTACGCAGTTCATCCTGGTGCGCACGCAGCGTGGCGTGGGCCATTTCCGGCAGCAGTGTCAGCTCCCACGGTGCGGCCAACAGCGAATAGGCGTAGTCGGAGATCAGTTTCTGCCCGGTTTCGGTCGGGTGTACGCCGTCGTTGTAGATCAGCTTGCTCGGATCCGGCGTCGCACTGTTGATGCCGTAGCGGGCATTCTCCGTGCAACTGCTGCCGCTGAAGCAGGTTGCGGTCAGGTTCTGGTCGGTGGCCAGGCCAAAACGTCCGGGATCTGCGAAAGCCTCCGACAGGAGCACTGGAATATTCAACGGAATGATTTCAGCGTTGATGCCCTGTAAACGTGTCACCAATTGGCTGTTGAACTGGCTGGCGAGTTGACTGCTGAGCGCCTGAAAAGGCGTACCGTTGATGGCCGGGGTCAAACCGACATCAGGCAACAGCCAGACCATCACGTATTTGGCGCCGGCCGTTTGCAGGGCTTGTACGCTGTCAGCCAATCGGTCGGCACCCGCGTTAGCCTGAGGCAGGCTGAGAATTCGACCCTGCAGGAAGTCGTTGCCACCGCCGGAAATGTAGTACAGCGCATTCGGGTCGGCGCGCAAGCCGTTCGACGGCAGGTAGCCGGCGCGGGTGCGTTCCCCTGTGGCAGATTGCGTAGTGATCGAGTCAAGGATCTGGTCAGTTCGATACCCCCCCACCGCCCAGTTGTTGCCGTCCGGCAGGCCTGCGTTGGCGCGTACAGCGGAGCTGGAGGAGGCCGTTTGATCCGCCGTAAACCCGAGGCGTCCGCCCAGCAGTTGCGTGGAGTTCAGCGAGCGCAGTTCACCGCTGCCATCCAGATAAACCGGGCCGGTACGGTTGGTGTAGCGCTGGGTGGCGCCCGCCGGGCCGCCGGTGTCGGTGAATGTCCCGGCATCGTTGAGGCTGTCGCCAAAGACAATGAAGCTTGAGTATGGATTGGGTGCAGCATTCGCCTGGGCGCAGGCCAGGGCGAGCAAGCAACCGGCCAGCGGTGCAAACAACGTCTGTTTGATCATGAGCAAGTCCATTTATTTATTGTTGTAGGTGAACGAAACGACAGTACCAAAAACTTTCGACCTTTAGCCATCGGTCACGAACCCTTGCGTAGTTTTGTCCCCAGTCAGCCCCGCCATATTGCACGCTCTGCCCAGCTAAGTTACTGTGCCGGAACGTATGAACGAGACCTTCCCCGTGTTGATCACCAGCAAACTTCTGGATCAAGTCATCAAGGCACACGCCCGTTGGCGTTGGCGCGCCTGAATCTTTTCTGCCGGCCTGGCCGGATTTGTATCGCTTTGCCTTCCTTGCCCGTTTGAAATGCCGCTTTGCCGACGCCACCTGTGCGCCCGACATCGTGCAGCGCCCTGCGGGCAAGTCATCTGAAGGCTGTCTTCAAGTCAGAATTCAAGAGGTTCGAAACGCCATGTTGCTGATGATCGACAACTACGACTCCTTTACTTACAACGTTGTGCAGTACCTCGGCGAACTGGGGGCCGAAGTCAAAGTCGTGCGCAACGACGAATTGACCATTGCCGAAATCGAAGCGCTCAAGCCAGAGCGCATCGTGGTTTCTCCGGGGCCTTGCACGCCGACCGAAGCCGGCATCTCCATCGAGGCCATCAAGCACTTTGCCGGCAAGCTGCCCATTCTCGGCGTCTGCCTCGGCCACCAGTCCATCGGTCAGGCCTTTGGCGGGAATGTGGTGCGTGCCCGCCAAGTGATGCACGGTAAGACTAGTCCGGTATTCCATGAGGACAAGGGCGTTTTCGAAGGTCTCAACCATCCGCTGACTGTCACCCGCTACCACTCGCTGATCGTCAAGCACGCGACCTTGCCCGATTGCCTGGAGCTGACGGCCTGGACGCAACACGAAGACGGCTCTGTCGACGAAATCATGGGCCTGCGTCACAAGACCCTGAACATAGAAGGTGTACAGTTCCACCCCGAGTCGATCCTGACTGAGCAGGGCCATGAACTGTTTGCCAACTTCCTCAAACAAACCGGCGGCACGCGCTAAGGACTTCCCGTGAATATCAAGACAGCCCTGAGCCGTATCGTCGATCACCTCGACCTCAGCACCGATGAAATGCGCGACGTGATGCGCGAAATCATGACCGGCCAATGCACTGACGCGCAGATCGGCGCGTTCATGATGGCCATGCGCATGAAGAGCGAAAGCATCGATGAAATCGTCGGCGCCGTATCGGTGATGCGTGAACTGGCCGATCAGGTCGAACTCAAGACCCTCGACGGTGTGGTCGATGTGGTCGGCACCGGCGGTGACGGTGCCAACATTTTCAACGTATCGACCGCTTCTTCTTTTGTTGTTGCGGCAGCGGGTTGCACCGTGGCCAAACACGGCAATCGCGCGGTGTCGGGCAAGAGCGGCAGCGCCGACTTGCTGGAAGCCGCCGGTATCTACCTCAAACTGACGCCGGTTCAGGTCGCCCGTTGCATCGACAACGTCGGCATCGGTTTCATGTTTGCCCAGACCCATCACAAAGCCATGAAGTATGCCGCCGGCCCGCGCCGCGATCTGGGGCTGCGTACGCTGTTCAACATGCTCGGCCCGCTTACGAATCCGGCCGGTGTTAAACATCAGGTGGTGGGTGTGTTCAACCCGGCGTTGTGCCGCCCGTTGGCGGAAGTCTTGCAACGCTTGGGCAGCAAGCATGTGCTGGTGGTGCATTCCAAGGATGGTCTGGACGAATTCAGCCTTGCTGCGCCGACTTTTGTTGCCGAGCTGAAAAACAACGAGATCACCGAGTATTGGGTCGAACCCGAGGACTTGGGCATGAAGAGCCAGAGCCTGCACGGCCTGTCGGTCGACGGCCCGGAAGCTTCGCTGGCGTTGATCCGCGACGCACTTGGCAAGCGCAAAACCGAGAACGGCCAGAAAGCCGCCGAAATGATTGTGCTCAACGCCGGCGCGGCACTCTACGCCGCCGACGTGGCCAGCAGTTTGAAACAAGGCGTGGAGCTAGCGCACGACGCTCTGCACACCGGCCTCGCTCGGGAAAAACTCGAGGAGCTGGGCGCCTTTACCGCGGTATTCAAAGTGGAGAATGAAGGATGAGTGTACCGACGGTTCTGGAAAACATTCTGGCGCGCAAAGTTCAGGAAATCGCCGAGCGTAGCGCTCGTGTGAGCCTGAGCGAGCTGGAAAATCTGGCCAAAGCGGCCGATGCGCCCCGTGGTTTCGCCCAGGCGTTGTTGGCGCAGGCCAAGACCAAGCAGCCGGCGGTCATTGCCGAGATCAAAAAGGCGTCGCCAAGCAAAGGCGTGATCCGCGAAAACTTCGTTCCGGCCGACATTGCCAAAAGTTACGAGAAGGGTGGGGCGACCTGTCTTTCCGTACTGACCGATATCGATTACTTCCAAGGCGCCGATGCGTACCTGCAACAGGCTCGCGCCGCGTGCAAACTGCCGGTGATCCGCAAGGACTTCATGATCGATCCGTACCAGATCGTCGAAGCCCGTGCGCTGGGCGCCGACTGCGTGCTGTTGATCGTTTCTGCGCTGGATGACGTGAAAATGGCCGAGTTGGCGTCGGTGGCCAAAGGCGTTGGTCTTGATGTCTTGGTGGAAGTGCACGACGGTGATGAGCTGGAACGTGCGTTGAAAACTCTCGATACGCCACTGGTCGGGGTCAACAACCGTAATCTGCACACCTTTGATGTCAGTCTGGAAACCACCCTCGACCTGCTCCCGCGCATTCCGCGCGATCGCTTGGTAATCACCGAGAGCGGCATCCTCAACCGTGCGGATGTCGAACTGATGGAAATCAGCGACGTTTACGCGTTCCTGGTCGGCGAAGCGTTCATGCGCGCCGAAAGCCCGGGGGTCGAATTGCAGCGTCTGTTCTTCCCGGAACGTGGGGCTGCGGTCAGCGGCTCGACCCTCGACTGATCTTTTTTGCAGGCGCCCGCGTCCCCTTTGGGGTCGGGCTTGCTCGCGAAGAGGCCTTCAAATTCTCTAAAGACTTCAAGTCTGTCGGAGCCATGCATGTCGCAGCCAACCGCCCTGACCATCGAAGCCGGACTGCAAGCCGAGCAGGACTTGCTCGCCTCCGTCTGCGCCGGTGATGCGGAGTTCGGTCTTCTGTTCTGGCGACCCAGCGACCGCGCGCTGGTCATGCCGCGCCGCCTCAATCGCCTCCCCGGTTTCGAACATGCCTGCGAAGTCTCTGCCGCTGCCGGCTGGCCGGTGCTTCTGCGCGAAACTGGCGGCGAACCCGTCCCGCAATCTGCGGCGACGATCAACATTGCACTGGTCTACGCGCCACCCCGCAACGAAGGCGATCTGAACCGCATCGAAACCGGCTACCGCCGCTTGTGCGATCCGATCTGTCAGTTGCTTGATGAGTTGGGCGGCACATCGTCCTTGGGTGAGATCGACGGAGCTTTTTGCGACGGGCGTTTCAACGTTAATCTCGACGGCCGCAAAATGGTTGGCACCGCCCAGCGCTGGCGCCAGAGTCAGGGCGGACAGCGTCCGGTAGGCCTGGTACACGGTGCGATGCTGATGGAGAACGAACGCGAATCGATGGTCGCGGCGGTCAATCGTTTCAACCAAGCTTGTGGCCTGGAATCGCGAGTGCGTGCCGAAAGCCATATCGCTTTGCACGAGAGATTCAGCGCGCCACAGGCGTTGGCGCGACTCGATGAGCTCTTTCGTTTAATGCTGGCGCAGATGTACAGCGTCGGTATCTAACGCGTACCGAAGACCACCATCGTCTTGCCTTTCACGTCGACCAGGTTGCGCTCCTCCAGATCCTTGAGCACGCGACCGACCATCTCCCGCGAACAACCGACGATCCGGCCGATTTCCTGACGGGTCACCTTGATCTGCATGCCGTCCGGGTGGGTCATCGCGTCGGGTTGCTTGCACAACTCCAACAGGCAGCGTGCCACTCGTCCCGTGACGTCGAAGAACGCCAGATCGCCGACCTTGCGCGTGGTGTTGCGCAGGCGTTGTGCGATTTGTCCGCTGAGGACGTAAAGAATATCCGGATCCTGCTGTGACAATTCGCGGAACTTCGCGTAGCTGATTTCCGCCGTTTCGCACTCGACCTTGGCCCGCACCCAGGCACTGCGCTGCTGTTCCTGGCCGGCCTGTTCAAACAGTCCCAGTTCGCCGAAGAAGTCCCCCGCATTCAGGTACGCAATGATCATCTCGCGGCCGTCGTCATCCTCGATCAGGATCGTCACCGACCCCTTGATGATGAAGTACAACGTGTCCGAACGATCTCCAGCACAAATGATGTTGCTCTTGGCCGCATGCCGGCGGCGTTGACAATGCGTCAACAGCTTGTCGAGGTTCTTGATTTTGGGTGTGGGGGTAATAGCAACCATGGTTGTATCCCGAAAAAACTGCACGGTTATGTTTGATTTTTTATGAGGCGCTGAAGGCGGTCGCTACACAACTGGCTGAGCGCCAGCGAATTGGCGCCAGCTTACCAGACACTTCCGCGCAAATTCGAGAAATTACCTACGCTGGTGGAGCATTCGTCCTATGAACGCTGCTCGCTGCCAGAGCAAAGCCCTGTGATAAGCTGGCGACCCTTTTTTTACAGTGGAGTCTGGGCGATGAAGGCACGCATCCAATGGGCTGGTGAGGCCATGTTTCTCGGCGAATCCGGTAGTGGGCATGTTGTGGTCATGGACGGTCCGCCGGACGCCGGTGGTCGTAATCTGGGTGTTCGCCCGATGGAAATGCTCCTGCTGGGCGTCGGCGGTTGCAGCAACTTCGACGTGGTCAGCATTCTGAAAAAGTCCCGTCAGAACGTTGAAAGCTGTGAAGCCTTCCTTGAAGCCGAGCGCGCGACTGAAGATCCGAAGGTGTTCACCAAGATCCACATGCACTTCGTGGTCAAGGGCCGTGGCCTGAAAGAAGCTCAGGTCAAGCGCGCTATCGAACTGTCTGCCGAAAAATATTGCTCGGCTTCGATCATGCTCGGCGCCGCTGGCGTTGCTATCACCCACGATTACGAAATCGTCGAACTCGGTTGAATCGACATTCAACCGTCATAAAGGCAGTGCAGGATCTGGCGACCCCCCGTTGACGTCTGCATGATGCGCCACTTTTTTAAGGGCGCTGATCGGCCAGCCGGCGGGGCCGAGGCACAAAAAAGGCGACTACTTAGCGGTAGTCGCCTTTTTTATGGCTGGGATAAAGAAGCGGTGGGCGTTGACTGACCAGCGATGAGGCTCTTTCGCAGGGATGCAATCTTCAGATCCGGTAGGTGCTCTTGGTCATCACCTTCGCCAAAAGACTCATCCCGAACTTGACCGGTGCCGGAAAGCGGAAACCGCCAGCCTCCAGCGCACTTTCGGCATGATGCTCTTCATCGATACGCATCTGCTGCAGAATTGCCCGAGATTTTTCATCCTCAGTCGGCAGTTGCTCCAGATGCTCATTCAAGTGTTTGCACACCTGATGCTCGGTGGCCGCGACAAACCCCAGGCTGACCTTGTCGCTGATCAAGCCAGCGACAGCACCGATGCCGAACGACATGCCATAAAACAGCGGATTGAGAACGCTGGTATGGCTCCCTAGTTGCTGGATGCGTTGTTCGCACCAGACCAGGTGATCAATTTCCTCTTCGGCGGCGTGCTCCATGGCTTCGCGCACCTGCGGCAACTTGGCGGTCAGCGCCTGGCCCTGATACAGCGCTTGGGCACAGACTTCACCGGTATGGTTGATACGCATCAGGCCGGCGACATGGCGGGTGTCTTCGTCGCTCATTTGTGTTTCCGGCTGCAGGATGGCCGGCGACGGGCGGTACGGCTGGCCACTGAATGGCAGTAATGTACGCATCGCGGCATCGGCTTGCAGCAGAAGACGGTCAATCGGCGAGTAGTGACGTTGGGTAGTCATGCTGACCTCCGGGAAGAATCTCGATGGCCAGTTTAACCGAATCGGCCAGGGAAGGTTTGCGCTGGGTCATATGCCGCAGGGGCATGCCGCTTTGTGGGCGCGGGGTGTGCTCGCGAAAACGGTGTGTCAGCCGAAGATGCTCCGAAAGTACTCACATCTTCACGAGCAAGCCCCACCCCCGCAGTGGAGGGGATTGTGCCTTAGCCCGGTGGCCAGTTCATCTGGCGCTGACCCAGTACGTGCATATGAATGTGATAGACGGTCTGCCCACCTTTTTCATTGCAGTTCATCACCACGCGAAAGCCTTCTTCACAACCCAACTCCAGCGCCAGACGCTGTGCAGTGAACAGGATATGCCCAGCCAGTGCCTTGTCGTCTTCAGTCAGATCATTGAGGGTACGCACCGGTTTCTTCGGGATCACCAGAAAATGTACCGGTGCCTGAGGGGCGATGTCGTGGAACGCCAGAACCTGGTCGTCCTCGTAAATGATGTTCGCCGGGATTTCCCGGTTGATGATCTTGGTGAACAGAGTATCCACTGCTGTTTTCTCCGTTGTGTGGGCTGGCCTGAGTGTACTCATGGGGAATGGGCCCGCCCAGTGTTTTGCCGTAGGACAGTTCAGCGCGGGCAGTAAGCCTTGTTGACCATGCCGACGAGGGTGCGATTGAGCCAGCGCGAACCGAGTCGCGGCAGAAACGCGAGCCAGCGATTGCGCCGTCCTGGAATGATGATCGCGCGGTTTTTTTCCAGTGCGCGCACGGTGTATAGCGCGACTTCTTCGGGACTCATCAGCATTTTGCTGTCGTTGAGTTTGTCGTTGTTGAGCTGCGCGGTGCGGAAAAAGGCTGTGCGGGTAGGGCCAGGGCACAGAACCGAAACTTTTACTGCGCTCTGCTTGAGTTCCACGCGCAGCGCTTCGGAAAAATGCAGGACATAGGCCTTGCTGGCGTAGTACGTGCTCATCCACGGGCCGGGATTGAACGCGGCAATCGAGGCAACGTTGAGAATCTGCCCGCCACCCTGCAGCGCCATGCTGTTGCCGATCGCATGGCACAAGCGGGTGAGGGCGAGGATGTTGACCTCGATCAGATCCTGTTCGGTCATCCAGTCCTGAGCCAAAAAGGGGCCACAGGTACCGATGCCGGCGCAGTTCACCAACAGATCGATCTGTCGGTCACCTTCTTCCAGCTCCAGCAAAAAACCGGACAGGCGCAACGGCTCGCCCAGATCGCAGGCGCGGAACAGCACCTCGACGCCGAAGCGCTGGGTCAGTTCGATCGCAATGCTTTCCAGCTGATCACGCTGTCGTGCCACCAGAATCAGGTTGCGGCCGCGCCGGGCCAGCGCTTCGGCCATGGCCAGGCCGATTCCGCTGGAGGCGCCAGTGATCAGAGCGTAACGGGTCATGCCATTCTCCATCGCAACAACTGCGCGCCAGCGACGCGGGTGTCACGGCGGTGAGCGCTGTTCATTCGTTCGCAGAGTCTACAGGGGCCTGCGCGGCTTCGGCTGCCTCGTCAGCGGAATTTGCTGCCGGCTCGACTTCGACATCGATTTCGTCGGTGGTCACAGAGCCGCTTTCGTAACTGCTTTCCAGGGTGCTTTCGTATTCCTGCTGAACCGCCGAGATTCCACCGAGTATTGCGCCCGCGAATATCAGCGCGACAAACACGATCCACAGGGAGCACAGCACTTTCACTGCGGTGCTGTTGGGGGGCGGTGGAGGGCCATAGCGATTGGCGACGGTATTGCCGGGGACGGCCATAATCACCAGCGGGAAGAAACTGCCCACGAACGGTACAAGGTTCAGTAACCACAGCCAGCCTGACCAGCCGATGTCGTGCAAACGTTGAACGGTGAACAGGATGCTGACAATCATGAATCCCAGAAACAGGAAAAAGGCAAAGATGCCGCCGATGATCAGTCCGGTGGTGGAGTCACTGCTGACCAGTCCCAGCGCAATCAAGGCGAACACGCCGACGATGGGCATCGTCACCAGGCTGAGTACCATCGTCCAGGCCAGAAAGCGTAAACGTCCAATCCTGCCTTCGACGCTGAATGGTTTGAGCGTGGCGAATGGCGGCAGGCTCTCGCCTACGCTGGCGCGAGGTGGTGCATAGGGTGAGTCCGGTTCTGCCACGCCAGCGGATTGTTCGTGGACGTCCGATAGCTTCAGCTCAATGGCTGTTTCTGTTTCGATGCGCGCATCGATCCCGGTTTTGCTCAGCGCTTGCAAATAAGCTTGGGCATCGCCATGGGACAGGTCGCGTTTGAGTGCCACTGTACTGCCATTGAACAGACGCTCGATGGCGGTCACTTCGGTTTTGAACAGATCCGCCAGATTGAGTTTGGCAGTGGTGATATCGACACCGGGCTGTAGAGCGCCGTCGAAAACGATCTTGTAACGGGTGTCGCTCATGAGCGAGGCATCCTTGTCGCGAGTAGATTGAAAGGTCGTTAGTGTAAGGCCTGTCCACCAGGGACGGGCGCAATTTTCTCAGCGAGGCCAGCGTTTGGGCAACTGCGCTGCGCGCTCCTGGGCCTGGCGGTACTCGGCATCGAGGCGCGCGATCAACTGATCCACGCTTGGCAGATCATCGATCTGTCCGACACCTTGACCGGCAGACCACACGGTTTTCCAGGCTTTGGCTTCGTCGCTTATCGGTTTGAGCTTATCGCCGAAATTCACTTCGCCCTTGCCTTGTAGCGCGGTCATGTCGAAACCGGCCGCCTCCAGGCTTTGACGCATGAAACTGGCCGGCACCCCCGAGACCGCGGGAGTATGAATGATGTCTGCCGCTTTGGCTGTCAGCAGCATCTGCTTGTAGGCGTCAGGTGCATGACTTTCAGTGGTGCCGATAAATCGCGTACCGAAGTAGGCCAAATCCGCGCCGAGCATCTGTGCAGCAAGAATCTCATGCCCATGGTTCAGGCATCCTGCAAGCAACAACGTTTTGTCGAAGAACTCACGGATCTCGGCAATCAGTGCAAACGGGCTCCAGGTGCCAGCATGACCACCGGCGCCAGCCGCGACCGCAATCAAACCGTCGACACCCGCCTGGGCAGCCTTCTCGGCATGACGGCGGGTGGTGACGTCGTGGAAGACCAGACCGCCATAGCTGTGCACGGCGTCGACCAGCTCCTTGACCGCGCCGAGACTGGTGATGACGATGGGCACCTTGTGCTCGATGCAGATATTCAGATCCGCCTGCAAACGCGGGTTGCTGTTGTGAACAATAAGGTTCACTGCGTACGGTGCCGGGTTGTTCAGTGTCGCCAACCCCGCTTCGATCTGTTCCAGCCAGGCTTTGAAACCGCTGCTTTCGCGTTGGTTCAGCGCCGGGAAGCTACCGACCACGCCATTACGGCAGCAGGCGATCACCAGTTCAGGGTTGGAGATCAGAAACATCGGCGCCGCTACCACTGGCAGGCGCAGACGTTGTTCGAGTAGAGCGGGCAGCGACATTGGAAGTACCCCAAAGTGTTGTGTTCGTTGAAGTTAGAACGGCTTGACCACGACCAGAATTACGATAGCCAGCAATATCAGAACCGGCACTTCATTGAACCAGCGATAAAAGACATGGCTGCGGGTGTTCTCGCCACGAGCGAAACGTTTTACCTGCGCGCCGCACATGTGGTGGTAACCGATCAGCAAGACGACCAGGGTCAGTTTCGCGTGGATCCAGCCCCCCTGGCTGAAGATGCTCGGGTTGAGGTAGATCAGCCAGCCGCCAAAAATCAGCGTAGCGATCATTGCCGGGCCCATGATGCCGCGATACAGCTTGCGCTCCATGACGCTGAAGCGTTCCTTGCTGACGGTGTCTTCACTTTGCGCGTGATACACGAACAGTCGCGGCAGGTAAAACAGCCCGGCAAACCAGCAAACGACGCTGACGATATGAAAAGCCTTGATCCACAGATAGAGCATTTTGGTTTTTCCCTCATTCACGGTAAGCCGGATAGTAGAGGCTTGAGCGTCCGCACGTCACCTTGATGGTTGTCGCAGGCGCGCGTGGCCCCTATTATCGACGGCTTTCCAGTGGGTTCGTTGAGGGCAGGTTTATGGTCAAGGTCGGTATCGTCGGCGGCACGGGTTACACCGGTGTCGAACTGCTGCGTCTGTTGGCGCAGCATCCGCAGGCAGAAGTGGTCGTGATCACTTCCCGATCCGAGGCCGGTCTGCCCGTGGCTGACATGTACCCGAACCTGCGCGGACACTACGACGGCCTTGCGTTCAGCGTGCCCGATATCAAAACGTTGGGCGCTTGCGATGTGGTGTTTTTCGCGACGCCGCACGGTGTGGCTCACGCACTGGCAGGTGAATTGCTGGCCGCAGGCACCAAGGTCATCGACCTGTCTGCGGACTTCCGTCTTCAAGACGCTGAAGAATGGGCAAAGTGGTACGGTCAGCCTCACGGTGCTCCGCAGTTGCTGGATGAAGCTGTCTATGGCTTGCCTGAAGTCAATCGTGAGCAAATCAAGAAAGCACGCCTGATCGCGGTGCCGGGTTGCTATCCAACCGCAACACAGTTGGGTTTTCTGCCGTTGCTTGAAGCCGGTCTGGCCGACACCACGCGTTTGATCGCTGACTGCAAGTCCGGTGTCAGCGGTGCAGGTCGCGGCGCGGCTGTAGGCTCGCTGTACTCCGAGACGTCGCAAAGCATGAAGGCCTACGCGGTGAAAGGTCACCGTCACCTGCCGGAAATTCGCCAAGGGCTGCGTCGTGCGGCGGGCAAGGATGTCGGTCTGACGTTCGTTCCTCACTTGACCCCGATGATCCGTGGCATTCATTCCACGCTCTACGCGACCGTGGTTGATCGCTCGGTGGATCTGCAGGCATTGTTCGAAAAGCGTTATGCCGATGAGCCGTTCGTCGATGTGATGCCAGCCGGCAGTCATCCGGAAACCCGCAGTGTGCGCGGCGCCAACGTTTGCCGTATTGCGGTTCACCGTCCGCAGGATGGCGATCTGGTTGTGGTGTTGTCAGTGATCGACAACCTGGTCAAAGGCGCGTCGGGGCAGGCGGTGCAGAACATGAACATCCTGTTCGGCCTGGACGAGCGTTTCGGTCTGTCCCACGCCGGTATGCTGCCGTAACCTTTCGGTTGCACAGTAAAAAGGCCCGTTGAACGGGCCTTTTTGCGTTCTGAACCGCCGATCGGCTTGATTGATATACCGTAACAATAGTTGACCGATTTTCTCGGACAAGCGGATAATGCGCGTCATCACGCATTATGGCGGCGTAACGCCGGGAGATAGTCAGCATGAGCGTCGAATCCTTCACCCCCACGGCTTTGCAATTCACCCACGGTGCCGCGCACAAGGTGAAGAGCCTGGTCGATGAAGAGGGGAATGATCGCTTGAAGCTGCGCGTATTCGTTACGGGCGGCGGTTGTTCAGGGTTTCAATACGGTTTCACCTTCGATGAAGAGGTGGCAGAGGACGACACCATCGTCGAGCGTGAAGGTGTGAGTCTGGTGGTTGACCCGATGAGCTTCCAGTACCTGGCCGGTGCCGAGGTGGATTACCAGGAAGGTCTGGAAGGTTCGCGTTTCGTGATCAAGAACCCTAACGCCACCACGACCTGTGGTTGCGGATCTTCGTTCTCGATCTGATCGCACTTCGCTGTACACAGCAAAACGCCGCAGAGCCTCACGGTTCTGCGGCGTTTTGTTTTCTGTGAGTTGAGTCAGGCCGGGTAGATGGCGCCAAGTACTCGAAGGCCGCGGGCGCCGGTGACACTTGGGCGGTTGGCGGCAATGCCTTCGAGACAGCAATGGGCCAGCCAAGCGAAAGCCATGGCTTCGACCCAGTCCGGGTCTACACCGCGCGTGGCGGTGCTGGCGACTTTTGCCTTCGGCAGCAGATCGGCCAGTCGCTTCATAAGCGTGGCATTGTGCGCGCCGCCACCGCAGACCAACAGTTCTCTGGTATCGGATTGAGCGCTTTGCAGCGACTCAACGATAGTCAGCGCAGTCAGCTCCAGCAACGTGGCCTGGACGTTTTCAGCAGCAAGCTTCGGTAGGTGCGAGAGGTGCTGCTCCAGCCAAGGCAGATTGAACACTTCCCGCCCCGTGCTTTTCGGCCCTTTGGTCACGAAGAAAGGGTCGCTGAGCAGTGCTTTGAGCAGGCTTGGTTCAACGGCGCCAGTGGCTGCCCACTGACCATTGCGATCGTAGTTTTCTCCGACTTGTTGTTGAATCCAGGCGTCCATCAGCACGTTTCCGGGGCCGCAGTCGAAACCGGCTACAGGCTTGTTCGGCTCGATCAGGCTGAGATTGCTGAAACCGCCGACATTCAAGACAGCCTGGTTGCCGGTACGCTCTTCGAACAAGGCTTCATGGAAGGCTGGTACCAGTGGCGCGCCTTGGCCTCCGGCAGCGACATCGCGGCTGCGGAAGTCGCTGACCACGGTGATCCCCGTTAACTCTGTCAGCAGGGCTGGGTTGCCGATTTGTACGGTGAAGCCGCGTGCGGGCTCATGGCGAATGGTCTGGCCGTGACTGCCTATCGCGCGTATGGCTTGAGGTTGGAGCTTCTGCTGATCGAGGAGGGTGTGAATGCCCCGAGCGGCGAGCTTTACCCAGTTCTGCTGTGCAATCGCAGAGCGGACGATCTCGTCAGGGCCGCTGGCGCACAAGCCAAGTAGCTCGGCGCGCAGGGGTTCAGGCATAGGGATGTAATGCGAGGCGATCAGTTTGATCGCCGGGGCAAGTTCGATCAGCGCGATGTCCAGGCCATCGAGGCTGGTGCCCGACATTACACCGATATACAGGGTCATGGCTTAACGCTTGCTCGAAGCCAGCATTGTGGCCTTCTCTTTATCCATGCGTGCCATCAGCGGCTGGCTCTGAGCCATGAAGCGAGCGCGCTCGGATTTGGCGATCGGATCGGCCATTGGCAGTTTTTGTCCCAGTGGATCGACGTGAACGCCGTTGACCTGGAATTCATAGTGCAAGTGCGGACCGGTGGAGAGGCCGGTGGTGCCAATGTAGCCGATCACTTGGCCCTGCTTGACGGTACCACCGGTTTTTACGCCTTTGGCGAAGCCTTGCATGTGGCCGTAAAGGGTACGGTAAGTATTGCCGTGCTGGATGATCACTGTGTTGCCGTAGCCACCGCGACGGCCGGCCAACAGCACTTTGCCGTCACCGGCAGCCTTGATTGGGGTGCCGCGTGGTGCTGCGTAATCGACACCTTTATGAGCGCGGATCTTGTTGAGAATAGGGTGTTTACGTCCCATGGAGAACTTCGAGCTGATGCGGGCAAAGTCCACCGGGGTACGGATAAACGCCTTGCGCATGCTGTTGCCGTCAGCCGTGTAATAGCTGCTGTTGCCCTGTTTGTTGGTGTAACGAACTGCGGTGTAGGTCTTGCCTCGGTTGGTGAACCGCGCGGACAGGATCGGACCGTTGCCGACAGCTTTGCCGTTAACCACTTTCTGCTCGTAGATGACGTCGAAATCATCACCCTGACGGATGTCCTGCGCAAAGTCGATGTCATAGCCGAATACGTTGGCCATATCCATGGTCAGGCTGTGAGAGAGACCAGCACGCGCAGCGGACTGCGACAGCGAGCTGTTGATGACGCCGTGTGCATAAGCAGTGCGAACGGTAGGTTTCGCGATAACACGGTTGAAGGAATAACCTTTGTCATTCTTGGTCAGGGTGATGGTTTCGACATCACTGACCTTGCTGTGAAGGCTGGTCAGTTGCCCTTCCGGATTCAGATCGAATTCGAGTTTCTGGCCGTGTTTGAGCTGGCTGAATTGCTTGGCTTGCTTGTCACTGGCCAGTACTTCATGCACGGCCGAAGCCGGCAGCCCCACCTTTTCGAATAATGTGGACAGCGTATCGCCCTTGGCGACGACGATTTCACGGTGTCCGGGGTCTTTCGGTTTTTCGGGGGGCTGAGCTGTCGCAGAGGCGGTTTCAGGGGCGTTTTCGCTACTGTTTTCTACCTGTGCAAATGGCGAAGCTACTGGCTCGTTTGTGGCTTGAGCCGCGTCAGCGGCGTCTTGATCTTGTGCCAGTTGATCAGCAGGACTTTCCAGTTCAAGGCTCAGGGTTGTCTTTTTGGCTTCAACATCACTGGAAGGAAATACCAGGAGCGCCAGGCTGAGAAGGGCGGCGATTCCACTTGCGGCGAGCAGGTGGGTCTTCGGGTAAAGCGGCGGCGCTTTAGACTGTTCTGTGGTCATAAGTAATTTTGACTTTGAAAAATGATGAATTGGAAAAGATGAATGACATGATGAAGATGAAATAACTGTATAAAATATAACCAAATCATCTCTGAAGCAAGTCTACAGACCTCGCGTCTGTGGATTGGTGTCCGTGCGCCGGGCAAAACTTGTAATTGGTGCGCGATCTTGTATGGTTGGTTCCCTTTGAATCTGAGCCTTGCGGGTCTGTTATGAAGTCGGTTGAAGAGCAGCTAGCGCTGATTAAACGTGGTGCGGAAGAACTGTTGGTCGAGTCCGAGCTGGTCGAGAAGCTCAAGCGTGGCCAGCCGCTGCGTATTAAGGCTGGTTTCGATCCAACCGCTCCCGATCTGCACTTGGGTCACACCGTGCTTATTAATAAGCTGCGCCAGTTCCAGGAGCTGGGGCATCAGGTGATCTTCCTTATAGGTGACTTTACCGGGATGATCGGTGATCCGAGCGGCAAGAGCGCAACACGGCCGCCGCTGACTCGTGAGCAGGTTTTGGAAAATGCCGAGACATACAAGACTCAGGTGTTCAAGATTCTTGATCCGGCGAAGACCGAAGTTGCGTTCAACTCCACCTGGATGGATCAGATGGGGCCGGCAGATTTCATTCGTCTGACTTCGCAGTACACCGTTGCTCGCATGCTTGAGCGTGATGACTTCGATAAGCGATACACCACCAATCAGCCGATCGCGATTCACGAATTTCTCTATCCGTTGGTTCAGGGTTATGACTCTGTCGCTCTGCGTGCGGATGTCGAGTTGGGTGGTACCGATCAGAAGTTCAATCTCCTGATGGGGCGTGAGTTGCAACGTGGTTATGGTCAAGAGGCTCAGTGCATTCTGACTATGCCGCTGCTGGAAGGGCTGGATGGCGTGAAGAAAATGTCCAAGTCGCTGGGCAATTACGTCGGCATCCAGGAGGCGCCTGGTGTCATGTACGGCAAGCTGGTTTCTATTCCGGATGCGCTTATGTGGCGTTACTTCGAGTTGCTCAGTTTCCGTACCATGGATGAGATTGGTGCGTTCCGTGCTGATGTAGAGGCTGGAGCCAATCCGCGCGATATCAAAATCAAACTGGCTGAAGAGATCGTTGCACGCTTCCATGGTGAAGAGGCGGCTGCCAATGCTCACCGCGCAGCGGGTAATCGTATGAAGGATGGCGAGTTGCCGGATGATCTGCCGGAGATCGAACTGGCTTCTGCTGAAGATATGCCAATCGCTGCTGTCCTTAACAAGGCGGGCCTGGTGAAGAACTCCGCTGCTGCACGAGATCTGCTGGCTTCTGGTGGTGTGCGGGTTGATGGTGAGGTGGTTGATCGCTCCTTTATATACGTACTGGGGGCGACTCACGTTTGCCAGGCCGGTAAGAAGGCATTCGCGCGTATTTCGTTGAAGTCTGAGGGGAATTGAAAATAGGTGTTGACGGCGAATTCCAGACGTCTATAATTCGCCCCACTTCCGGCGCAGTCGAAACGGAAAACTCTTTGAGATTCAATGAGTTATGAGGTTTTCGGCAGCAAGTTGCTTCAGTTCATCGAAGCCAGAAAGAAGTTGAAAAAGAGGTGTTGACAGCAGCGTGTAACG
>NZ_JBIUWN010000097.1:0-17507 GCF_044743485.1 Pseudomonas sp. NPDC087614
CCGACGCGGTCCTGGCCTACATCGATGCGCACGGTCTTTACCGTGCGTCGAACTGAACAAGGCGTGCTTCACTGATACGGATCACCGTGTCGCCAAGCCGCCGAATACATGAGCAAAACGAGTTTTATATGACTGACAAAGACCAAACCAAAGTAAAGCGCAAAGGCACATTCAAGAGCGCCCCGCTGCCAGAGCCGGTCAACACCAACGAGCCGCTGAAAGGTGACGACCTGGTCAAGCTGGCCGTGGCTGCACTGGAAGACGTCAAGGCGCAAGATATCCAGATCATCGATGTTCGCGACAAGCAGAGCATCACTGACTACATGATCATCGCCACCGGTACTTCCAATCGCCAGATCAACGCGATGCTGGATAAGGTTCGCGAAGAAGTCAAAAAGCAGGGCGCCAAGCCGCTGGGCGAAGAAGGCAAGGGCGACAGCGACTGGGTGCTGCTCGACCTGGACCTGGTGATCGTGCACATGATGACCGCCTCGGCGCGTCAGTTCTACGACCTGGAACGCCTGTGGGCCGGTGCCGAGCAAAGCCGCGCGGCCGACGCCAAACACCACAGCCCGGAAAACACCCACGAGCATTTCACCAAGCTCAACAAAGACCAGCTCTAAGGGATCGCTGTGCGACTGCGACTGATCGCCGTCGGTTCACGCATGCCCAAGTGGGTGGAAGAAGGCTGGCATGAATATGCCAAGCGTCTTCCGTCCGAGCTGGCGCTGGAACTGGTGGAAATACCGCTCAATACCCGTGGCAAGAATGCTGACGTGGCTCGTTTCATCCGCCAGGAAGGCGAAGCCATGCTGGCCAAGGTCGGGCAGAACGAGCGGATCGTCACGCTGGAAGTCCACGGCAAACCCTGGAGTACCGAGCAACTGGCGGTCGAACTCGACCGTTGGCGGCTGGATTCGCGCACGGTCAATTTCATGGTTGGTGGCCCGGAAGGGCTGGCGCCGGAAGTCTGTGCTCGTGCCGATCAACGCTGGTCGTTGTCACCGCTGACGCTGCCGCATCCGCTGGTGCGGATTCTGATCGGCGAACAGTTGTACCGTGCCTGGACCGTGCTGTCCGGTCACCCTTACCACAAGTAAGCCTGCCCTCATGTCTCAGCCGATCCGCATCAAGGACCACGAAAAAGACGCACGCCTGGTGCGTAGCCGCGTCATATTCGGGGCCGTTGTGGTGGTGGCGCTGATCTGTGTGCTAATCGCACGGCTTTATTTCTTGCAGGTGATCCAGTACGAGTACCACTCGACCCTCTCGGAGAACAACCGCGTCCATGTGCAGCCGATCCCGCCGACGCGTGGGCTGATTTTCGACCGCAATGGCGTCGTGGTTGCCGACAACCGGCCAAGCTTCAGTCTGAGCATGACCCGCGAGCGCTCCGGCGACTGGCAGCAAGTGCTCGACGTGATCGTCGAAGTGCTAGGGCTGACGCCCGAAGACCGGGTGATCTTCGAGAAGCGCATGCGTCAGGGGCGTCGGCCGTTCGAGCCGGTACCGATCCTGTTCGAATTGACGGAGGAGCAGATCGCCCGCATCGCCGTGAACCAGTTCCGTCTGCCGGGCGTGGAAGTGATTGCGCAACTGGTCCGTCACTACCCGCAGGGCGCGCATTTTGCGCACTCGGTGGGTTACATGGGGCGGATCAACGAGAAAGAACTCAAAAGCCTCGACCCGGTCAACTACAGCGGCACCCATCACATCGGCAAGACCGGCATCGAGCGTTTCTACGAGCCGGAGTTACACGGTCAGGTGGGTTACGAGGAAGTCGAGACCAACGCCCGTGGTCGCGTCTTGCGTGTGCTCAAGCGGACCGATCCGATTCCCGGCAAGGACATCGTTCTGAGCCTGGACATCAAGTTGCAGGAAGCGGCCGAGGCGGCATTGGGCGGACGTCGCGGTGCGGTGGTCGCGCTCGATCCGAGAACTGGCGAAGTGCTGGCGATGGTCAGTCAGCCGAGTTTTGACCCGAACCTGTTCGTGACCGGGATCAGCTTCAAGGCATACGCCGAGTTGCGTGATTCCATTGACCGGCCTCTGTTCAACCGCGTGCTGCGCGGTCTGTACCCGCCGGGCTCGACGATCAAACCGGCGGTGGCGATTGCCGGCCTCGATTCAGGGGTTGTGACGGCGTCGAGCCGGGTGTTCGACCCGGGTTACTACATGCTGCCCAACTACGATCACAAATACCGCAACTGGAACCGCACCGGTGACGGCTTCGTCGACCTCGACACAGCGATCATGCGGTCCAACGACACCTACTTCTATGACTTGGCCCATAAGCTGGGCATTGATCGGCTGTCGGCTTACATGAACAAGTTCGGCATCGGCAAGAAGGTCTCGTTGGACATGTTCGAAGAATCCCCAGGCCTGATGCCTTCGCGTGAGTGGAAGCGGGCGACACGCAAGCAGGCGTGGTTCCCGGGCGAGACGCTGATCCTAGGGATCGGCCAGGGCTATATGCAAGCGACGCCGCTTCAGTTGGCCCAAGCCACGGCGCTGGTCGCGAACAAAGGCGTGTGGAACCGGCCGCACCTGGCCAAAACCCTCGAAGGGGTGAAACCGGTGGACGAAAACCCGATGCCGGACATTATCCTGCGTGACCCGTCGGACTGGAACAAGGTCAACCACGGCATGCAGCAGGTGATGCACGGTGCCCGGGGCACCGCGCGCAAAGCGGCAATCGGTGCGCAATACCGGATCGCCGGCAAATCGGGTACCGCTCAGGTGGTCGCGATCAAGCAGGGCGAGAAGTACGACCGCTCCAAGGTTCAGGAGCGCCATCGCGACCACGCGTTGTTCGTCGGTTTCGCCCCGGCCGACGATCCACGAATCGTCGTGTCGGTGATGGTTGAGAACGGTGAGTCCGGCTCCGGTGTTGCCGCGCCCGTCGTGCGTCAGGTCATGGACGCCTGGTTGCTGGATCAGGACGGACATTTGAAGGCCGAATACGCCAGTCCAATCAGTGCGGAGGCTACGGCCCGTGATGAATAACTTTGATCGCATGCTCTCCAGCGAGGATGTGATGCGTCGCCGCGCGACGTTGCTGCAAAAACTGCATATCGATGGCCCTTTGTTGATCCTGTTGCTGATTCTCGCCGCCGGCAGCCTGTTCGTGCTGTATTCGGCCAGCGGCAAGAACTGGGATCTGCTGGCCAAACAGGCCACTTCGTTCGGCATCGGTCTGGTGTCGATGATCGTCATCGCCCAGTTCGAACCGCGCTTCATGGCCCGTTGGGTGCCGCTCGGCTATGTGATCGGGGTGGTGCTGCTGATGGTGGTGGACATCATGGGCCACAACGCCATGGGCGCGACACGCTGGATCAACATTCCCGGGGTGATCCGCTTCCAGCCCTCCGAGTTCATGAAAATCCTCATGCCGGCGACCATCGCCTGGTATCTGTCGAAACGGACATTGCCGCCACAACTCAAGCATGTCGGCATCAGTTTGATGCTGATCGGTGTGCCGTTCATTCTGATCGTGCGTCAGCCGGACCTCGGTACTTCGCTGCTGATTCTGGCGGGCGGAGCGTTCGTGCTGTTCATGGGTGGGTTGCGCTGGCGCTGGATTCTCAGCGTATTGGCCGCCGCCGTACCCGTGGCGGTCGCCATGTGGTTTTTCATCATGCACGACTACCAGAAGCAACGAATCCTGACGTTCCTTGACCCGGAAAGCGATCCGCTCGGTACGGGCTGGAACATCATTCAGTCGAAAGCGGCGATCGGTTCCGGCGGCGTGTTCGGCAAGGGATGGCTGCTCGGCACCCAATCGCATCTGGACTTCCTGCCTGAAAGTCACACCGACTTCATCATTGCAGTACTTGGCGAAGAGTTCGGCCTGGTGGGCATTTGCGTACTGCTGCTGATCTATCTTTTGTTGATCGGCCGGGGGCTGGTGATCACGGCACAGGCACAAACATTGTTCGGCAAATTGCTCGCCGGTGCATTGACCATGACGTTTTTTGTTTACGTTTTCGTCAACATCGGTATGGTCAGTGGCCTGTTACCGGTTGTAGGGGTGCCGTTGCCGTTCATTAGCTACGGAGGAACTTCGCTGGTGACATTGCTGTCAGCGTTTGGGGTTTTGATGTCGATCCATACCCATCGCAAGTGGATCGCGCAGGTTTGAATAAGGTGAAGATTTCAATGCAAGTAATGCGTGGCTGGGCGACTCGATGCGCGCCGTGGGTTGGCCTGGTAGGCATCCTCGGTAGCGTGCAGGACGCGCTGGCCGGCGAATACGAAGGCTCGCCGCAGGTGGCCGAATTCGTCGGTGAAATGACCCGCGACTACGGCTTTGCCGGTGAGCAACTGATGGGTGTGTTTCGCGAGGCGCAGCGCAAGCAGTCGATTCTCGACGCCATCTCCCGTCCCGCCGAGCGGGTCAAACAATGGAAAGAATACCGTCCGATGTTCATCACGGACGCACGTATCGCCCGTGGTGTCGACTTCTGGCGTCAGCATGAGGCGACGCTGGCCCGTGCCGAACAGGAGTACGGCGTGCCGGCACAAGTCATCGTGTCGATCATTGGCGTTGAAACCTTTTTCGGACGTAATACCGGTAATTTCCGGGTGATCGACGCCTTGTCCACGCTCGGATTCGACTATCCTCCCCGTGCCGAATTTTTCCGCAAGGAACTGCGTGAGTTCCTGCTGCTGGCGCGTGAAGAGCAGGTCGATCCATTGACCCTGAAAGGCTCTTACGCAGGCGCCATGGGCCTGCCGCAGTTCATGCCGAGCAGCTTTCGCGCCTATGCGGTGGATTTCGACGGTGACGGTCACATCAATATCTGGACCAACCCGGATGATGCGATCGGCAGCGTCGCGAGTTATTTCAAGCGTCACGGTTGGGTCGCTGGCGAGCCAGTGGTCAGCCGTGCAGACGTACGTGGCGAGCAGGTCGATGAAGGCCTGACCACCGGTATCGAGCCGACGAAAACCGTTGGGGAGTTGCGAGCGCTGGGCTGGTCGAGTCATGATGCGCTGCGCGATGACATGCCAGTCACTGCATTTCGTCTCGAAGGCGAAAACGGCCCTGAATACTGGATGGGCCTGAAGAATTTTTACGCGATCACGCGTTATAACCGCAGCGTGATGTACGCCATGGCCGTACATCAACTGTCTGAACAGCTGGTAAAAGCACGGGGCGTCAAGTAATGCGGGCATTGCCTATCAACAAACCCCTGAAACTGGTGGCATTCACTGCGTTGGCGGTGCTGGTCGCCAGTTGTTCGACCAGCCGTTCACCGACTCAAAAGACATCGTCTACCGCTGTGCGCGCGCAGCCGGGTCTGGATATCAACCGGGCGCACAAAGACGGCGCGCCTTGGTGGGACGTCGATGTCTCGCGCATCCCGGATGCCACGCCGACCCTGCACACCGGCCCGTACAAGGCCAACCCTTACACGGTGCTGGGAAAAACCTATTTCCCGTTGCAAGAATCGAAGTCGTATGTCGCTTCTGGCACAGCGTCCTGGTATGGCACCAAGTTCCATGGCCAGAACACCGCCAACGGCGAGGTCTATGACCTGTACGGCATGAGTGCCGCCCACAAGACCTTGCCACTGCCAAGTTACGTTCGGGTGACCAATCTGGACAACAACAAGAGCGTGATTCTGCGGGTCAACGACCGCGGCCCGTTCTACTCCGACCGCATCATCGATTTGTCCTACGCTGCCGCCAAGAAGCTGGGGTACGCCGAAATCGGCACCGCGCGGGTCAAGGTCGAAGGCATTGATCCGCAACAATGGTGGGCTGCCAAGGGGCGTCCGGCACCTTTGATGCTCAACGAGCCGCAAGTCGCGCAAAATAGCGCCCCGGTGATCACGGCCTCGGCCGGCACCGTTGAGCAATGGACGCCGCCGGTGCAGCAACACGCCGCGGCCGTCGTGCCGGTTCAGCTCGATGCAAAAAAAAACGCTTCTGCACCAGCATCTGGCCAGTATCTGCAGGTGGGCGCGTTCGCCAACCCGGACGCTGCAGAGCTCCTGAGGGCGAAGCTCAGCGGGATGGTGAGCGCTCCGGTCTTCATCAGTTCGATCGTGCGCAATCAGCAGACCTTGCACCGGGTACGTCTGGGGCCGATCGGTTCGCCGGGTGAGATTGCCCAGGTACAGAACAGCGTCCGCCTGGCCAACCTTGGTTCGCCAAGTGTGGTTTCGGAGTAAGCAATACGCAGGACTTGATTGACGATTCACCAGCGATTGGGGGTGAATCAGGTTGTTGGCTCGTCGAAGAATAAAAGCCCGGCAAGGGTGACTGGAGTGAGCAACTGAACACGCGATGGCCCGTTAGAAGGCTGTCTGAATAGTTTTGCCCTAGGGCAAGTTTCCATTAGCGATTTCGAGAGACGGATGAACATCACCACCTTTGCCAAACGCCTGTGTCTGCTAGTCCCGCTGCTCCTCTCGCCCGCCGCCTTTGCGGCCGAGATGATGCCGTCGCCCCCTCAACTGGCCGCCAAAGCCTACGTCCTGATGGACGCCAGCAGCGGCAATGTGCTGGTAGAGAACAACGGTGATCAGCGTCTGCCACCGGCCAGCCTGACCAAACTGATGACGGCATACATCGCTACGCTGGAAATCCGTCGCGGCCAGATCGGTGAAAACGATCCGGTGACCGTCAGCGAAAACGCCTGGCGCACCGGCGGCTCGCGGATGTTCATCAAGGTGGGTTCGCAGGTCACTGTCAGCGACCTGCTGCACGGCATCATCATTCAGTCCGGCAACGACGCCAGTGTGGCGCTGTCCGAGCACATCGCCGGCAGCGAAGACGCCTTCGCCGACCTGATGAACAAAACCGCTTCAGAACTGGGCATGACCAATTCCCACTTCATGAACCCGACCGGTCTGCCGAATCCTGAGCACTATTCGTCGGCTCATGACATGGCGATCCTGGCTCGCGCGATCATCCACGAAGACCCGGCCCACTATGCGATCTATTCGCAGAAAGAGTTCTTCTGGAATGGCATCAAGCAGCCTAACCGCAACCTGCTGCTGTGGCGTGACAAGACCGTTGACGGTCTGAAAACCGGTCACACCGAAGAAGCCGGCTACTGCATGGTGTCCTCGGCTGTACGCGACGGCCAGCGCCTGATCGCCGTGGTGTTCGGCACCAACAGCGAAGTGGCTCGCGCCGCTGAAACCCAGAAGCTGCTGACCTACGGTTTCCGCTTCTTTGAAACCCAGACCTTCTATCAGAAAGGTACTGAACTGGCTCAGGCCCCGGTGTGGAAAGGCACCACCAATCAAGTCAAGGCCGGCCTGGCTGAAGACCTGACCATGACCCTGCCCAAAGGCCAGCTGAAGAAGCTTGCGGCCAGCATGACCATGAACCCACAACTGACCGCGCCCATCGCCAAGGGCGACGTGATCGGTAAAGTCGAAGTGAAACTGGAAGACAAGGTTGTGCACAGCGCCGACCTGATCGCTCTGGACGCTGTCGAGGAGGGTGGTATCTTCCGCCGCATGTGGGATAGCATCCGTCTATTCTTCTACGGCTTGTTCAACTGATTTAGTGTTGACCTGCATGGCCCTGCTCCGATCCGGTGCGGGGCCATGCGCGTTACCACGGCTTAAGAGGCCGTTACGCCATGACCGATACCGAAGTAAAGGCGCCAAAGATCGAATTTCCCCAGACTGATTACCCGATCAAGGTGATCAGCGACACTGGCGTTGGCAACAAAGACAAGATCATCGCAATCGTCACAAAGCACGCGACCATCAATGATGAGCGTATCGACGAACGTCAAAGCACCAACGGCAAATACACGACTATCCAGTTGCACATCATCGCCACCGGTCAAGAACAGCTGTACGACATTAACAGCGAGTTGCGTGCGACCGGTTTTGTGCACATGGTGCTGTGATGTCTGGCACGCTGGGCTTTCGTGAGCTCGGCCAGATGGCTTACGAGCCGGTCTGGCATGCCATGCAACGCTTAACCAACGAACGCGGCAGCGATGCCGCTGACGAAATCTGGCTGGTCGAGCACCCTCCGGTGTTCACTCAGGGCCAGGCCGGCAAGGCCGAACACTTGTTGCTGCCGGGGGACATCCCGGTGGTGCAGGTCGATCGCGGCGGGCAAGTGACCTATCATGGCCCTGGCCAATTGGTGGCTTACTTGCTGCTGGATGTACGCAAGCTGGGTTTCGGCGTGCGTGATCTGGTGAGTCGCATGGAGCTTTGCCTGATCGAACTGCTGGCCAGCTACGGGGTGACCGCCGCGGCCAAGCCAGACGCTCCCGGCGTGTACGTCGATGGCGCGAAAATCGCTTCTCTGGGTTTGCGGATCCGCCACGGTTGTTCCTTTCATGGCCTGGCTCTGAACGTGGATATGAACCTGGAACCGTTTCGACGGATTAATCCCTGCGGCTATGCCGGGCTGGCGATGACCCAGCTGAGCGATCACGCAGGATCGATAGAATTTGCCGAGGTAAGTGCCCGGCTGCGCGCGCAGCTCGTCAAACACCACGACTATGCAGACCAGACGACCCTGACGGGCGGAATCGACTGAGATGACTACAGATGCAGTGCACACCATGATCCCGACGCTCGACGTGACCGAGCGCCCGGCCCCGCGTCCCAAGGTTGAAGCCGGCGTCAAGCTGCGCGGCGCCGAAAAGGTTGCACGCATTCCGGTAAAGATCATTCCAACCACCGAACTGCCGAAGAAGCCTGACTGGATTCGTGTACGCATCCCGGTTTCCCCGGAAGTCGACCGCATCAAGAGCCTGCTGCGCAAACACAAGCTGCACAGTGTCTGCGAAGAAGCATCCTGCCCGAACCTGGGCGAGTGCTTCTCCGGTGGCACCGCGACGTTCATGATCATGGGTGACATCTGCACCCGTCGCTGCCCGTTCTGCGACGTTGGCCACGGTCGTCCGAAACCACTGGACGTCAACGAGCCGCAAAGCCTGGCCATCGCCATCGCCGACCTGAAGCTCAAGTACGTGGTGATCACTTCGGTTGACCGCGACGACCTGCGCGACGGCGGTGCCCAGCACTTTGCCGACTGCATCCGCGAGATCCGCAAGCTGTCGCCGAACGTGCAACTGGAAACCCTGGTCCCTGATTACCGTGGCCGCATGGACGTCGCCCTTGAGATCACTGCAGCCGAGCCGCCGGATGTGTTCAACCACAACCTCGAAACCGTGCCGCGCCTGTACAAGGCCGCACGCCCGGGTTCGGACTACCAGTGGTCGCTGACCCTGCTGCAACGCTTCAAGCAGATGATGCCGCACATCCCGACCAAATCCGGCCTGATGCTGGGCCTGGGCGAAACCGACGAAGAAGTCATCGAAGTCATGAAGCGCATGCGCGAACACGACATCGACATGCTGACCCTGGGCCAGTACCTGCAACCGTCGCGCAGCCACTTGCCGGTGCAGCGTTTCGTGCACCCGGACACCTTCGCCTGGTTCGCCGAAGAAGGTTACAAGATGGGCTTCAAGAATGTTGCGTCGGGTCCGTTGGTGCGGTCTTCGTACCACGCTGACGAGCAGGCGAAGCTGGTCAAGGCTGAGCTGCTGGGTTCCTGATCCGGCGCTGATAGCGTCTAAAAAATACCCGCCTCGGCGGGTATTTTTGTTTGGGCCTGCCGCGCACTCTTTTGTTTGTCTTTGTACCTGACTACTGTGTGTATGAGTTCACAGGGAGACCATGGATGACCGTTCGACCGACCCACACCCTTTTTCCGCATAAACCCGTACCGGCGCTGCCATCCGAAGGGCTGATTGGCGTGATTGCCCCTGCCGGCCCCGGCGCACTGGACACTGACAAGGCTGTGCAGTGGATGCGTGCCCGCGGCTATGCGCTGAAAGTATTTCCCGGTGTCTACGAGAAGGACGGCTATCTGGCCGGCAGCGATGACGTGCGTCTCAACGACCTGCACGCCGCTTTCGCCGATCCTGAAGTCGACGCGATCATCTGCTTGCGCGGCGGCTACGGTACACCGCGCCTGCTGGACCGGATTGATTTCGACCTGTTGGGCCGTCATGCCAAGCCGTTTGTCGGCTACAGCGACATCACCGCACTGCATCTGGCGATCAGCCGCTACGCCGGGTTCGTGACCTTTCACGGGCCGTTGCTCAATGCCGACCTGCTGGGCGACAAGGAGCCGCCGACCGTCACCTCATTCTTCGCCATGCTGCGCGGTCAGTTGAAGGCGGGCAGCGTGATGGGCCACCCGGTGGCCTATCCATTGACCACCGTCGAACCCGGCATCGCTCACGGGCGTTTACTCGGCGGCAATCTGGCGATGATTGCCTCGACGCTGGGCACACCTTACGAAATCGATGTAGAAGGGGTGATTCTGCTGATCGAGGACGTCAACGAACCGCTGTATCGCATCGACCGCTTGCTCACGCAGATGCGTCTGGCCGGCAAGCTGGCCAAATTGCGCGGTGTGCTGGTCGGTGATGTCGCGGGGGTGGATACCGACGCGTTGAACCGCTTGCTCAAGCAGACGTTCGAACCATTGCGGATACCGGTGTTGTCGGGATGGCGCAGCGGGCATTGTGATCCGAACCTGACGCTACCGATGGGGGCTTTGGTGCGGCTGGATGCGGGGAAAAAAGAACTGATGCTGGAGCAGGATGTGGTTGTCCGTCGGTAGATAAGCACCGCCAGTCAATCAGCCTTCGCGAGAAAGCCCGCTCCCACATTCGACCGAATTCGCGCTATGAGAATGCAGTCAAGTGTGGGAGCGGGCTTGCTCGCGAAAGCGATATGCGCCTTGCGAAAATCTGACTACTGGGTACGAAGGCTCTCAAGCAGCTTGTGCGTCGGATACCCGTCCGCCGGCCAGCCAAATGCCTGCTGCGCACTGCGGATCGCCTTGCGGGTATTGGCGCCGATGATCCCGTCCGCCGTACCGGCATCGTAATTGCGCGCACTCAGCAAGCTTTGCAGCTCAACCCGCTCGGTACGGCTCAATGGCAGATCATCTTTTGGCCAGGTGCCGTTGATCAAACCGCCACCACTGAAGCGCTCCGACAACAGGCTGACCGCCAGTGCATAGGACGACGAGTTGTTGTACTTGAGGATCGCCCGGAAGTTATCGAGGATCAGGAATGCCGGGCCACGATAGCCGGCCGGCAGCAGCAGGGCGGCAGACAGTTGTTCGGTACCTGCGGGCACTTGACCACCATTGGGCATGATCACGCCCAGTTGACGCCACTCAGCCACGCTTTTGCGAATGGCACCGTCAGCGAGCGTGTAATTGAAGCTGCCTGGGAGTTGTACTTCAAAGCCCCACGGCTGACCATGCTGCCAGCCGGAGCTTTGCAGGTAATGTGCAGTCGAGGCCAGCGCGTCGGCCGGACTACCCCAGATGTCGCGGCGACCGTCACCGTCGAAATCCACGGCGTGGGTGTTGTAGGTGGTCGGGATGAACTGGGTCTGTCCCATCGCGCCAGCCCATGAACCGAGCATTTTCTCTGGCGTGATATCACCCTGTTGCAGAATCTGCAGGGCGGCGATCAATTGCGCATGGGCAAAGCCCGGCCGACGGCCTTCGTAAGCGAGGGTGGCCAACGAATTGATGACCGACTTGCTGCCCTGGAACTGACCGAAGTTGCTTTCCATCCCCCACACCGACACCAGCGCCTGACGATCCACGCCATAACGCTGTTCGATGCTTTGCAGAATGTCGGCGTACTGGTTGATCAGCGCTTGGCCTTTGCGCACTCGCAGCGGCGACAGCGCGCCGTCCAGGTATTCCCATACGGGGCGTGAGAACTCCGGCTGACTGCGGTCGGCGCGAATAACGCTGGCGTCGAAGCTGACATTGGCAAACGCGCGATCAAACAGATCGGCGCGGATCCCGGCGGCCAGCGCATCCTTGCGGAAACCGGCCTGCCATTCGGCAAAGGTCTGGGTCGGCTGAAGATCGAGAGGGTCGGCGGACGGCACTACCGGCGGGATGATCGCTGGGGCCGTGGCGACAGGGGCGGCTTGGAGAGGTTGGGCGTCGGCGGCGGTGGGTTTTTCAGCGCAGGCGACAAGCAGGATGAAGCTTGTGGCGGCGATCAATTGGCGAACGGGCCAACGACGGGAAAGACTGAAGGGCATGCACAGTTCCAGGGGATACGAATCAGGTGCAGACCTTAACATGCCTGCGGAATGAAGCGGTTATCGGTCAGGTATTTGGACGAGGTCTATTTAGCCGGCTAATCACCATATGCCCTGAATTAGCGGGGCGCAACTGTCATTTCTATCAGCTATTCAGCAGTGTTTTTCCTCGATTCAATAGCCCATGCCGGCAGGATTGTGGTGGTTTGAATTTCTCGATCACTGCCTCTTGACGCACGTTGACGAGGAATTTCATATGAAAGGTAAAGCGCTTTTACTGCTGTTTCTTTTGCTGGCAGGGTGCTCTGTAAAAGGCCCTTCGCAGGAGCCTGTTCAAACTCAGCTGGGCGTACAGACTGCTACAGCGTTAGCCACCAGCGGCCCGGAAGTAGCCTCCGAATTGACGAGGCGTTATAGCGATACCACCACTCTTCGATGTGATGGTGTGGACTCCAGACCTGCCTTTCTTTGCAGTGGTATTTTGCTGCGTGGAACGGCCACTGCAGCCGGCTTTGATGTCTGGGATCCTAGCCCCACCGCTGAAAGGGTGGGAGGTACCTCATTTTCGTTTGTCCGCTCAGACTACAAAATGAAAAGACTGGCCATGAATTACAAGAAAGGACTGATTTTCTATCCTGTTTTGAAAACACCGTCAGGCAAACTCAAGATTGAAGTTCTGTGCTTCTTTCCCGTGGACGGGGATTCTGATCATCGTAGTGATCGGGGTTGTGGCGGGATTTCCGGCTATCCCTCAACCGTTGCCTGCGCTGCCCAAGGCATCAATACCCCTGAAAAATGGGCAGAGAATTACAACAAGCATGCTGTTCCTAGTCACAACAGGGCAGGTGTATGCAGTTTTGATGTCAGAGATTCGGCTAATACGCTGGCGGGCCCCAATTTTGTAAAGGGGATGCAGGCAGGACGTCTGGTGACGCCAAGAGCTTTTGACATACCCAATGACGTGAAAATGACGACCTGGGCAAAGGGGCAGGCGAAAGTCTTGCCAATTGAGGCGTTCTTTTACGTGATTGTCGGAAACACATCGGGCTTGGCGGAAGTCCAGAGGGATCAGCGCCGATTCAAAGAGCTCACTGGTGAAACGCTGCCTATTATCAAAGTAACAATGCCGGCAACGCTGGCCGATAGAGTGACGTTTGCGTTTCAGGCGCAAGATCAGGCGGTGAATTGATTATCCGTTTCAAGCAGCCAGAAAGTAAGAAGCCTCCCAGCTGTCAGACTGGAAGGCTTCGCGGCGGTAGCTGCCTTTCCCCTTGGTTGGTCGTTCCTGGCGGCTGCGGAACAGGGGTTGGGCGATGATGGATTTGGCCTTGTTCGGGCCATGTTTCGATGGCTTTTTGCTCATGACGGATCTCTCGGTGGGTGGGTGTTGCGGGGCGAATAATCTGCCGATGTTGGACGTCTGTCCAGTCTCTGTTGTGTAGGAATGTTCTGATGCTTTCGCGAGCAAGCCCGCTCCCACATTCGACCGAATTCGCGCTATGAGAATGCAGTCAAGTGTGGGAGCGGTCTTGCTCGCGAAGGGCCGTTGTGCGGTTGAACGACTTACTCGGCAGGCAACGAAAGGCGCTGACCGGCCATCAACAACGCCAATCGGCTCAGGCTCATCCACGGCGACCCGGCAGCCTGGCCCTTGATCTGCGCATCGATGCGCTGGGCTTCGAGCAACAACTGCGCCCAGCGTTGCGCCGAGTAGCGTTGCAGGGCTTTGCTCATCAAGGGTTTGCGCTTGTCCCAGACCGGCGGTTTCGCCTGGCTGAAGCACTTGTCCAGCGGCGTGCCCTGGCTGTACTGCAGCGAGATATTGGCCAGCAGGCGCAGCTCTCGCGCCAATGCCCAGAGAATCACTGGCGGTTCGACACCTTCACCGCGCAGCCCTTCGAGCATGCGCAAGGCGTGAGCCGGTTCGCCGTTGAGCACGGCGTCGGTCAAGCCAAACACGTCGAAGCGGGCACTGTCCGCGACAGCGGCTTGCACCGTTTCGACGGTGATTTGCCCACCTTCGGCCATCAGTTTGAGCTTTTCGATTTCCTGCGCGGCGGCGAGCAAGTTGCCCTCCACGCGTGCGGCAATCAGTTCGACGGCGTCCTGGCTGGCCGACAATCCGGCCTGAGACAGGCGCTGACGAATCCAGCTCGGCAGTTGATTGGCATCCACTGGCCAGATCTGAATGAACTGGGTCTGCTGGCCTTCGACCAGCGCCTTGCCCCACTTGGTCTTCTGCGCGCTGCCATCGAGCTTGGGCAGGCTGATCAGCAGCACGGTGTCTTCAGCGGGACGCGAGCAGTATTCGATGAACGCAGCCGCGCCCTTGTCACCGGGTTTGCCTGATGGCAGGCGCAGTTCCAGCAGGCGCTTTTCAGCGAACAACGACATGCTGGCACCGGCCTGCAACAACGAGCCCCAGTCGAAATTGGCGTCGGCGGCAAATACCTGACGTTCGTCAAAACCTTGTTGGCGGGCAGCACGGCGGATGGCGTCGGCGGCTTCCTGACACAGCAGCGGGTCATCTCCGCTGATGATGTAGACCGGCGCAAGGGAGCCCTGCAGGTGTTTGCTGAGTTGAGCGGGAGCGAGCTTCATAAGATCGGTCGAACGGGGCGCCTGAGCGCCCCGAACGTCTTACTGCTGCGGTACTTCGAGCGGCGACTGACGCGGGGTCTGCGCTTCAGCCTTTTGCGCCGCTTCGAGCGCGTCGGCTTCTGCCTTGGCCCGGTCATTGGCGGCTTGCTGCAGTTGCTGCAGTTGGTCCGGAGTCAGCTGTTGCAGGCGCAGCATCATGCGCTGAACCAGTTCGCGACGGGTCTCGCGACGGGCGTCGTTGGCTTCCTGATCGGAGCCGACGAGGTTGTTGCCGTCGTGAATGAACACTTTCTGCACTTCAAGCTTGTCGCTCAGCAGCGAAAGGTTTTTGTCACCACGGATGTCGTAGCTCAGGACAGTGCTGACCTGATACTCGCCCGTACGACCGGCACCGGCGTAGCTGAGGATGCGCTGGCTTTCCTGCTCGTCAGCCAGATAGAGCTTGTACGGCGCGCCGCTGTAAACCTTGACGCCGCTGGACTCCAGTACCTGACGCAGTTGCGTGACGGTATCGCCGTAGGCGTTGCGGGCACTCAGGTCGAGTTCCTTGATCGCCAGTTCGTTGGTGCCGGTACCGCGCAGCTGGAAACCACAGGCGCTCAACAGGACGGCGAGGCCCATCACCAGCAGATTGCGTTTGATCATTGTGTTGCTCCCCTTGAAACCAGGTGGGCCGACCGTGCGACCCGAAAGGTTTTACTCGGCGCCAGGCGAACCTGACGCCCGATCCAATTAGCTGGCGACAATATTGACCAGTTTCCCGGGCACTACGATCACTTTACGAATAGTCAGGCCGTCGACAAAACGCAGCACGTTTTCGTTGGCGCGCGCTGCCGCTTCGACTTCTTCACGGGTTGCGCTGGCCGGCATGTCGATCTGGCCACGCAGCTTGCCGTTCACTTGAATGACCAGTTGCAGGCTGTCCTGTACCAGCGCGCTGTCATCCACCGCCGGCCAGCCAGCGTCGATCACGGCGTCAGCGTGACCCAGCTGATTCCACAACTCATGGCTGATGTGCGGCGTGATCGGAGCCAGCAGCAGTGTGACGGCTTCCAGGCCTTCGTGAATCAGTGCGCGATCCTGTTCGGTGCCTTGCGCGGCTTTTTCCAGCACGTTCATCAGCGTCATCACTTGAGCGATGGCGGTGTTGAATTTGTGGTTCTGGCCGACGTCGTGGCTGGCCTGTTTGATGGCCAGGTGGATCGCACGGCGAACGGCTTTCTGCTCGTCGTTCAGGCTGGCGATGTCCAGTTTGCCCGGCAGGCCCTGAGTAACGTGGGCTTGAGCCAGACGCCAAACGCGCTTGAGGAAACGGTGTGAACCCTCTACGCCGGAGTCGGACCATTCAGCGCTCATGTCAGGCGGCGAGGCGAACATCATGAACAGGCGGCAGGTATCTGCGCCGAACTGATCGATCATCGACTGTGGGTCGACGCCGTTGTTCTTGGACTTGGCCATCTTCTCGGTGCCGCCGATTTCCACCGGCAGGCCGTCGGATTTGAGCTTGGCGCTGATGACCTTGGCTTTGCTGTCACGTTCGAGTTCGACGTCCGCCGGATTGAACCAGGTGTAAGCGCCATTGGCTTCGCGGCGGTAGTAAGTCTCGGCGATCACCATGCCCTGGGTCAGCAGGTTCTTGAACGGCTCGTTGGAGCTCACCAGACCTTCGTCACGCATCAGCTTGTGGAAGAAGCGCGCGTAGAGCAGGTGCAGGATGGCGTGTTCGATGCCGCCGATGTACTGATCTACCGGCAGCCAGTGGTCGGCTGCGGATTTTTCGACCAGGCCACCTTCAAAGTGTGGCGAAGCGTAACGGGCGTAGTACCACGACGACTCGACGAAGGTGTCCATGGTGTCGGTTTCACGCTTGGCAGGCTGGCCGCATTTCGGGCAGGTGCACTCGAAAAACTCGGGCATGCGCGCCAGTGGCGAACCAGCGCCGTCCGGCACCACGTCTTCCGGCAGGACGACAGGCAGTTGATCTTCCGGTACCGGTACGTCACCGCACGCATCGCAGTGGATGATCGGGATCGGGCAGCCCCAGTAGCGCTGACGGCTGATGCCCCAGTCGCGCAGGCGGAACTGGGTGCGCGAGGCGCCGAGCTCTTTCTTGATCAGGGCCACTTCCATGGCGTCGAACGCGCCAGCGAAGTCCAGGCCATCGAATTCGCCGGAATTGATCAGGGTGCCGTGCTCGCCGTAGGCGTCTTGCCACGGGGCCGGGTTGGTCTCGCCGGAGCTGGTACGCACGACCGATTTGATCGGCAGGTTGTACTTGTGGGCGAACTCGAAATCACGCTCGTCGTGAGCCGGCACCGCCATGACCGCACCGTCGCCGTAGTGCATCAGCACATAGTTGGCGACCCATACCGGCAGTTTTTCGCCAGTCAGCGGGTGCTCGACGAACAGGCCGGTCGGCAGGCCTTTTTTCTCTTGAGTGGCGACGTCGGCTTCAGCGACGCTGCCGCCCTTGCATTCGGCGATGAACGCTTGCAGCGCTGGGTTGTTCTGCGCAGCCAGAGTGGCCAGATGATGCTCGGCAGCCACGGCGACGTAGGTCGCGCCCATCAGGGTGTCCGGACGGGTGGTGAAGACTTTGAGCGTGCCGGCTTCGCCGATGGAGTCGACGTTGTACGGGAACTGCACTTCCATGCCGCGGGATTTGCCGATCCAGTTGCGCTGCATGGTCTTGACCTGTTCCGGCCAGCCAGTCAGTTCGTCGAGGCTCTCCAGCAGCTCATCCGCGTACGCGGTTATCTTGAAGTAGTACATCGGGATTTCGCGCTTTTCGATCAGCGCGCCGGAACGCCAGCCGCGACCGAC
>NZ_JBIUWN010000098.1:0-17038 GCF_044743485.1 Pseudomonas sp. NPDC087614
CCCCAAGAACTGAAGTTTTAACGGAATAGTACATTATGTCGGCGACTCAAAATTACGGCACTGGCCGTCGCAAGACCGCAACCGCACGCGTTTTCCTGCGTCCGGGTACTGGTAAAATCTCCATCAACAACCGTTCGCTGGATAACTTCTTCGGCCGCGAAACTGCCCGCATGGTAGTTCGTCAGCCGCTGGAGCTGACCGAGACTGTCGAGAAGTTCGACATCTACGTCACCGTGATCGGTGGTGGTGTAAGTGGTCAGGCTGGCGCAATCCGCCACGGTATCACTCGCGCTCTGATGGACTACGACGAAACCCTGCGTGGCGCTCTGCGCAAAGCTGGCTTCGTTACTCGCGACGCCCGTGAAGTTGAACGTAAGAAAGTTGGTCTGCGTAAAGCGCGTAAGCGTCCGCAGTACTCGAAGCGTTAATTTCGCTTCCACGTTCAAAAAGAACGCCCGATTCCTCACGGAACCGGGCGTTTTTTTATGCCTGTGATTTATCAAAGAATTGCGCTGTGACAACTTGCCACATTCGTAGACCCCCTATACTACAAGGCTTGAGGGTGAGAGCTCCGGGTAATTCCCTTGTCAGAATTGGGGCTTTTCATTACCATCTCGGCAAAATTTTTATAAGTAACATTGATTTATTTAGTAGATGCCTGATTTAACAGGCCACAAAGCTGATGGGAGAGGACTGAATGAGCAATGACGGCGTGAATGCAGGCCGGCGTCGCTTCTTGGTAGCAGCCACATCCGTGGTGGGTGCTGCAGGAGCGGTGGGGGCTGCGGTCCCGTTCGTGGGGTCATGGTTTCCCAGTGCCAAGGCGAAAGCCGCTGGTGCACCGGTGAAAGTGAATGTCAGCAAAATCGAGCCAGGACAGCAGATGATTGCTGAATGGCGCGGTCAGCCGGTGTTCATTGTCCGCCGTACCGAGGAAATCCTGGGGAATCTTAAAAAGATCGAGGGGCAGCTCTCCGATCCGACCTCCAAAAACTCCACGCAACCCACCTATGTCGACCCGGAAGTACGTTCCATCAAGCCGCAAATCCTGCTGGTGATCGGGATCTGTACGCACCTGGGTTGCTCGCCGACCTTCCGTCCCGAAGTGGCGCCCGCGGATCTGGGCAAAGATTGGGTAGGCGGTTATTTCTGCCCTTGCCATGGTTCCCGTTACGATCTGGCTGGCCGCGTCTACAAGTCGCAACCTGCGCCTTTGAATCTGCCAGTTCCCCCGCATTCCTATGAGACTGATGACCTGATTGTCATTGGCATCGATACGGAGAAAGCGTGATGAGCAAGTTCATGGATTGGGTTGATGCGCGCGTCCCCGCCACCAAGATGTGGGAAGACCATCTCAGCAAGTATTACGCGCCAAAAAACTTCAACTTCTTCTATTTCTTCGGCTCCCTGGCGCTGCTGGTTCTGGTTAACCAGATCGTCACCGGTGTCTGGCTGACGATGAGCTACACTCCGTCGGCAGAAGAAGCGTTCGCTTCCGTCGAATACATCATGCGTGACGTCGAGTACGGCTCGATCCTGCGTTTGCTGCACTCCACAGGTGCTTCGGCGTTCTTCATCGTGGTCTATCTGCACATGTTCCGAGGCTTGCTCTACGGCTCGTATCAGAAACCGCGTGAGCTGGTCTGGGTGTTCGGCATGCTTATCTACCTGGCGCTGATGGCTGAAGCCTTCATGGGGTATCTGCTGCCATGGGGCCAGATGTCCTACTGGGGTGCCCAGGTGATCATTTCGTTGTTCGGCGCGATTCCAGTCATCGGTAACGACCTGACGCAATGGATTCGTGGTGACTACCTGATCTCCGGGATCACCCTGAACCGTTTCTTTGCCTTGCACGTTGTGGCCCTGCCGATCGTGATTCTCGGTCTGGTGGTGCTGCATATTCTGGCACTGCACGAAGTTGGTTCGAACAACCCTGACGGCGTCGATATCAAGAAGCATAAAGACGAAAACGGTATCCCGCTGGACGGCATTGCGTTCCATCCGTACTACACCGTGAAAGACATTGTCGGCGTGGTCGTGTTCCTGTTCATCTTCTGCACGATCGTGTTCTTTTTCCCGGAAATGGGTGGTTATTTCCTCGAGAAGCCGAACTTTGAAGTGGCTAACGCCTTCAAGACGCCTGAACACATTGCTCCGGTCTGGTACTTCACGCCGTTCTACGCAATTTTGCGGGCGATTCCGGACAAGCTTATGGGCGTGATCGCGATGGGGGCTTCGATTGCTTTGCTGTTTGTACTGCCTTGGCTTGACCGAAGTCCGGTCAAGTCGATGCGCTATAAGGGCTGGCTGAGCAAAATCTGGCTTGTGGTTTTCTGTGTGTGTTTTGTGCTGCTTGGCTGGACTGGCGTGAAAGCCCCGACACCGACTCTGACGTTGTTGTCGCAGGTCTGCACCTTCCTGTACTTCGCCTACTTCATTCTGATGCCGTTCTACACCCGGCTCGAGAAGACCAAACCGGTTCCGGAAAGGGTGACTGGCTGATGAAAAAATTATTCGCTGCACTGATTCTTGTTGCTTTGCCTGTGTTGTCGTTCGCCGCCGAGCACGGTCCTGAGCTGGAAAGCGTCGACATCGACGTTTCCGATAAAGCAGCCCTGCAAGATGGCGCGCGTACGTTCGCCAACTATTGCATGGGTTGCCACAGTGCCAAGTTCCAGCGCTACGAGCGGGTCGCCGATGATCTCGGCATCCCGCACGATGTGATGCTGGAGAAGCTGGTCTTCACCGGTGCCAAGATTGGCGATCACATGAGCATCGGCATGCAGCCCGCTGATGCCAAGACCTGGTTCGGCGCTGCGCCACCGGATCTGACGCTGGTCGCTCGCGTTCGGGGTACTGACTGGCTCTACGGTTATCTGAAGTCGTTCTATGAAGATCCTGCGCGTCCATGGGGTGTGAACAACAAGGTCTTCCCGAACGTCGGCATGCCTAACGTGCTGGTCGGCCTGCAAGGTCGTCAGGTCGTGGGCTGCAAACAGGTGCAGATCGTCGAAGACGGCAAGAAGCAATATGATCCGTTGACCGGTACGCCTTTGACTCATGAAGCGTGCGATCAACTGACCATCGTGCCGAAGTCGGGTGCTCTGAATGAAGAGCAGTTCGATGAGAAGGTCAAGAAT
Source organism: Pseudomonas sp. NPDC087614 (assembly GCF_044743485.1). Lineage (NCBI taxonomy): Bacteria > Pseudomonadati > Pseudomonadota > Gammaproteobacteria > Pseudomonadales > Pseudomonadaceae > Pseudomonas > Pseudomonas sp. NPDC087614. The sequence continues at coordinate 3,141 of NZ_JBIUWN010000098.1, forward strand.
CTGGTAACCTTCCTGGCTTACTCGGCTAACCCGGTTAAGCTGCAACATCAGCGCATCGGTACTTACGTTTTGCTCTACCTGGCGTTCTTCTTTGTGTTCGCCTACCTGCTCAAGCGTGAATACTGGAAAGACGTGCACTGATAACGCTTCAAGCATTGCTGTTAATCGCGCGCGCCCAAGGGTGTCTCCGATAGCGCAACGTCTGGCCAGCCAGGTGTTGCGGGAGGCGCCCTCTGGGCGCGCGCGTTTTTCCGGTTCCGATAATTTCAACAAGCGAGGAGGATCGCCATGGGCGTGACCAATCGGTTGGCCTGTTACTCCGACCCCGCCGACCACTATTCCCACCGAGTGCGTATCGTACTTGCAGAGAAGGGTGTCAGCGCCGAGATCATTTATGTGGAAGCTGGTCGTCAGCCGCCTAAACTGATTGAGGTGAACCCTTACGGAAGTCTGCCCACGCTGGTCGATCGTGACCTGGCGTTGTGGGAGTCGACCGTGGTGATGGAATATCTGGATGAGCGTTACCCGCACCCGCCGTTGATGCCGGTTTATCCGGTGGCGCGTGCCAACAGCCGTCTGCTGATTCATCGTATTCAGCGTGACTGGTGTGGTCTGGTGGATCTGATCCTGGATCCGAAAGCCAAGGAAGCCGCGCGAGTTGTGGCGCGTAAGGAATTGCGCGAAAGCCTGACAGGCGTGTCGCCGCTGTTTGCCGACAAACCGTTTTTCCTCAGTGAGGAACAAAGTCTGGTGGATTGCTGCCTATTGCCAATACTCTGGCGTTTGCCGATTCTGGGTATTGAACTGCCGCGGCCAGCCAAGCCGCTGCTTGATTATATGGAGCGCCAGTTTGCGCGTGAGGCTTTCCAGGCGAGTCTGTCTGGCGTCGAACGCGATATGCGCTAAGGCTTAAGGAGCCGCTATGAACTCCAGTCGACCTTATCTGGTCCGCGCGCTCTATGAGTGGATTGTTGATAACGATTGCACCCCGCACATGCTGGTCAATTCCGAATACCCAGCGGTGCAGGTACCGCAGGGTTTTGCCAGTGACGGGCAGATTGTCCTGAACATCTCGCCGAGTGCTGTGCGCCATCTGCACATGGATAACGACGTGGTGACCTTCGAGGGGCGCTTCGGTGGTGTCCCGCACAGTCTTTACGTGCCAATCAGTGCAATCCTGGGCATCTACGCCCGGGAGAACGGGCAGGGCATGGTGTTCGACCTCGAGTCGCCGATGGATGATGAAGGCGATATCGAGCCGGATGACGACCTGCCACCTCCTGACAGCGAGCCACCGCGCCCAAGCGGCCGACCAAGTCTGAAAGTGGTGAAATAAAAAAGGCGATCCGCAAGGATCGCCTTTTTGTTACTGCAAGGGCGGGTGTCAGTCGATGTACTCGAACAGTTTCACGATTTTCTGCACGCCGGAGACGCCTTGCACCAGGTTGGTGGCCTGAGTGGCTTCCTGTTTGGTCAGCAGGCCCAGCAGGTAGACGATGCCGTTCTCGGTCACGACTTTGATGCGCGAGCCAGGAATGCTGGCGTCGGTGAGCATCTGGGTCTTGATCTTGGTGGTTAGCCAGGCATCGTTCTGACGGGCCAGCAGGGAGGAGGGTTGCAGCACTTGCAGTTCGTTGTGCACCTTCTTCACGCGCTGCACGTTGGCGGCGGCCTGCTCGGCCTTGGCCTTGAGGTCTTCGCGTGGTGTCTGGCCGGCCAGCAACACGACGCCGTTGAAGCTGGTGACGACGATGTGCGAATCGTTATCCAGGGCCGGGTCGGCCTTGGCTACGTTCACGCCCACTTTGGTTTCGATCAGCGAGTCGTCGATCTTGCTGCCGAAGGTGCGGGTGCCGCGGTCGTCTTCAATCGGCGCTTCACGGCTGGCATTCACCACTGAGGTGCAGCCGCTGATGCCGAGGCATAGAGTCAAGGCCAGAAGGCCAAGGCGATTAGGGGTCATTCTTCACTCCCGAACAGTTGGCTGTCGATCAGATCGCAAAGGCAATGGATCGCCAGCAAGTGGACTTCTTGAATGCGTGCAGTGACATTGGCCGGTACGCGAATCTCTACGTCCTCGGGCAACAGCAGCGACGCCATGCCGCCGCCATCGCGTCCGGTCAAAGCTACGACAATCATTTCGCGATCATGTGCGGCCTGAATCGCTTGAATAATGTTCGCCGAGTTACCGCTCGTCGAAATCGCCAGCAATACATCGCCTGGTTGACCGAGCGCACGGATCTGCTTGGAGAACACTTCGTTGTAGCTGTAGTCGTTGGCAATCGAGGTGATCGTCGAGGTGTCGGTGGTCAGGGCTATGGCTGGCAAGCTCGGGCGCTCGCGCTCGAAGCGGTTAAGCAGCTCCGAGGAAAAGTGCTGGGCGTCGCCCGCAGAGCCGCCATTGCCGCACGAAAGCATTTTGCCTTCGTTGAGCAGGGCATTGACCATGATCTGGCTGGCTTGCTCGATGTGCGGTGCAAGTACGTCCATCGCCTGTTGCTTGGTGTCGATACTGGCCTGGAAAAGCTGGCGAATTCGGGATTGCATGTCCATCTGTGTGACCTTAAGTAGCGCGGCTGTTCGGCACATGAATGTGCAGCCCGCAAAGCAAAGAGCAAAATGTGTCGGGTGAAAAACGGGTCGGGTGCAGGTGATCAACTGTCGAAAGCATTCTGCAACCAGTTCAGCTGACTCGGATGGCTGTCGATGGCCACCACGTCGAAGCGGCAGGGGGAGTTGGCCCAACGCGACTCGCGCTGAAGAAAATACTGCGCAGCGAAAATCAGTTTCTGCTGCTTGCGCCCATCGATACTAGCGAGCGCTCCACCCCATTGAGTGTTTTTTCTGTAGCGAACTTCAACGAATACTACTGTATCGCCATCAAGCATGACCAGATCAAGCTCGCCGCGTTTACATAACCAGTTCTGCGCCAGCAGGCGCAGACCTTGGTTCTGTAGATGCTCGAGCGCTTGGCGCTCGGCATCTTTACCGCTTTGCGAGCGTGACCTGTCGGGCATCAGCGCGGGGTATCCGGCAGACGTTGGACCTGACCATTGACGAACTGCGCCCAAGGCAACTGACGCACAACGCGTTGAGTCTGGGTCATGCCGAGGCTGCCCGACTGGCCTTCGATGCGGCTGTCCGGCAGGGCTTTGAGCTGGCTCAGGCGCGGAGCCAGGCGATAAGCGTCAACGCCCATGGCGTACAGACGCCCCAGACTGCCGGCCGCTTGCGGCCACTGTGCGGTGACTTGTTGGCGCAGCGGATCGCTGGTTTCCAGCAGCCATGGGGTTTCGCAGAAGCGAATGCCGTTCATGTCGTTGTACTGGTTCACATCGCCGCTGGCGCTGTACACATGGGAGGTCGCATAGACCGGAACGTCACCGGCGTACTGGAAGTTCAGGGTCGGCTTGATCTGCTGTGCCTGTTGTGGTGTCGAGGCGAGGAAGATGAATTCGATGTCCTGACTGCGCGACGGTTGTGCGGCTACGTTGGTGCCGGCAGCATTTTGCAGGCTCTTGGCGCGGGCTTCGCTCTGGCGCAGCCGGAACATATCAGCGATCTGCTGAGCCAGTTGCACAGGTTGATCAATGTGCTCGATGGCGACAACGCTGCCGCCATTGGCTTGCCAGTCCTGGCTGAACGCGCGCATTACGCGGTCGCCCCATTCGCCTTTCGGCACCATGATCGCAGCGCGGTGCAGGCCGTCGGCGCGGGCGCGGCGGGACACTTCGCGGGCTTCGTCTTCAGCCGCCAGACCAAACTGAAACAGCTGTGCCGGACCTTGATCGCCTTCGCTGTAGTTCAGTGCCAGGGTGGTGATAGGCAGTTGTGGGCGAGTGCTCAGTTGTTTGACCAGTGGTTTTTCCAGCGGTCCGACCACCAGTTGCACGCCATCGGCTTGAGCCTTGCGATAGAACTCATCCATCGAGGTCAGCTTCGTGCTGTCGTAAAACTCGATGGCTGGCGGCTTCTGCCCGGCCTGTTGAGCCTGATAGTGCGCAGCCATGAAGCCTTCGCGTAGCGCTTTGCCGACAGCAGCCAGTTGACCATCTTGTGGCAGCAGCAGGGCAATCTTGCTCAGGGGCTGGCTGGTCAGCTCCTTGAGTTTGGCCAATGGCAATGGCAGCTTGATGGCGGCCGGATGCTTTGGATTTTGTGCACGCCAGGTGTCGATGGCGGCTTGCTGTTGTTCCAGGGTCCCGGCGGTTTTTACGGCCAGTGCCAGGCCCATCCAGCCACCGAGATCGTCGGTGGTGTTGGGTTGCAGTTGATCGGTCGGCAGCGAGGCGATCAGGCTCCAGATGGCTTCGTGGTTCTTGCTGGCGGCTTCACCTTGCAGCATCGGGGCGATGAAGACGCGCTCACGGGCAGCGGCGAGCGTCTGGCCATCGGCTTCCAGGGCGCGGGCGTGCACGGTGCCGGTGCGTATCTGCTGATCTTCCGGCATTTCACCCAAGTGTTGCAGGCTCGGATGGCTCAGCGCGGTCAGCGCCGCTTTTGGCTGATTGCGCGTCATGGCCAGTTCCGCTGCCAAGGTGCTGGCGAAAATCTGCTGGCCTGGCTTGAGTTGCTCCAGTGGCACTTGTTGCAGGATCTGTGCGGACTGTCCGGCATTGCCCTGGCGATAAGCCAGATCTGCGGCGCTCAGGCGCAACAGGGCAGCTTTTTCCGGGGTTTTAGCTTGGGTAGCCTGTTCGAGCATTTGCTCGATGCTGGCATCCGGAGTCCGTGGAAGTTCGCCAAGGCTGGAGGAAGGGGAGCTGGCGCAAGCCGCCAACAAGGCAGCGAGGCAAAGGGCAGTGAACAGCCGCAGGCAAGCGATCATGTAAGTGTTCCTGATACTCGATCAAATTAGCGTGGAATTGTACCCAAGCGCTGGCCGGGGCGCGATATTACTGGCATGAATCAGTCAATTTAGCTGAAGGAAATGTTGCCGCGGCGCACAGTTACGCACAAAACCCAAGGATGCCTGAACGCATCGCGAGCCTCGTGACGCGTTACAATGCCGGCTTTTACCGATCATGAGGTGTGCGCTTTGACTGCTCCAGGTCCTTTGAATTCCGCTGCTGGCTCGCTTTATGTGGTGGCGACGCCCATCGGTAACCTGGACGACATCAGCGCCCGGGCACTGAAAATACTCCGTGAAGTGGCACTGATTGCGGCGGAAGACACGCGTCACTCGCAACGATTGATGCAGCACTTTGGTATTTCCACACCGCTGGCCGCCTGTCACGAACATAACGAACGAGATGAAGGTAGCCGCTTTATTACCCGTTTGCTGGCGGGTGACAACGTGGCGTTGATCTCTGATGCAGGAACACCGCTGATTTCCGATCCGGGGTATCACTTGGTTCGTCAGGCACGGGCCGCCGGGATCAATGTGGTGCCGGTGCCAGGCGCCTGTGCGCTCATTGCTGCGCTATCGGCGGCGGGGCTGCCGTCTGACCGGTTCATCTTCGAAGGTTTTCTGCCGGCCAAGTCAGTCGGACGCAAGGCGCGCCTGGAAGCCGTCAAGGAAGAGCCGCGCACGTTGATTTTCTATGAGGCGCCGCACCGTATCCTTGAATGTTTGCAGGACATGGAGGCGGTTTTCGGTGGCGAGCGTCAGGCGTTGCTGGCCCGTGAAATCACCAAGACGTTCGAAACCCTTAAAGGTTTGCCGTTGGCTGAGCTGCGCGCATTTGTGGAGTCCGACAGCAATCAGCAGCGCGGCGAGTGTGTGGTGTTGGTGGCAGGCTGGACCGCGCCGGAGTCCGAAGACGCTGTCAGCAGCGAGGCGATGCGCATCCTTGATTTGTTGCTCGAAGAGATGCCGCTCAAGCGTGCGGCGGCGCTTGCAGCGCAAATCACTGGTGAGCGTAAAAACGTGTTGTATCAAGTCGCGCTGGATAAACAGAAGGGTGAGTAACCCATCGCACAGAGCGGGTTTGCGGCTATTAAGGCTTGTTCTTCGGTCGCTCTGCCGTTAACCTTCGCGGCGGAGAGTCGATCGGACAGTCGCTGCCCTCTATGAAAATTAGGGGGGGGAGGAAAGTCCGGGCTCCATAGGGCGAAGTGCCAGGTAATGCCTGGGAGGCGTGAGCCTACGGAAAGTGCCACAGAAAATAACCGCCTAAGTGCTTCGGCAACGGTAAGGGTGAAAAGGTGCGTTAAGAGCGAACAGCACGTCTGGCAACAGTTCGTGGCTAGGTAAACCCCACTTTGAGCAAGACCAAATAGGGTCCCAAGGCGTGGCCCGCGCTGGGACCGGGTAGGTTGCTAAAGATGTCCAGTGATGGCCATCGTAGACGAATGACTGTTCAAGACAGAACCCGGCTTACAGATCGACTCTCCACCTTTTTCTTTCCCTGCTTGAATCAATGGCATCAGGGCTGTGTATTATCAGCAGGCCCTGGCTGAACGTTCGGCAGCGGCAAATGCAGTAATAGCCATTTCCCACCTTGCTTCAATCAACAGCAGAAGCGCATTTGTAATACCGAAAAAATCTTACTCTTAACAAATTACTTTAACTTTCGATCGCAGCTTTCAGTGCGGCTTCAAGTTATGGGTCAAAAGTAGTCGCCAGATTCTCGTTGCACCTCCTTTTATGCTCCTAAATCTCCGTTCTGTAAGGGTTTTCCTTTAATCCGCGCCTTGACGGTGTGGTGGGCGCATTCCTATAGTGTGCGCAAGTGGCGGAAAGTGGCATGAAGTGGGTTTTTTGAGCTCAAAACGATAAAAATTGGAGAAACGCAGACGTGTTTCGCGGAGCTAACGCTATCAGTCTCGACGCAAAGGGCCGTCTCGCTATGCCGAGCCGGTACCGTGACGAGCTCGAATCGCGTAGTTCCGGCCAGTTGATTGTCACGATCGATGCCGTTGATCCATGTCTGTGTGTTTACCCGCTCGATGAGTGGGAAATCATTGAAACCAAGTTGCGCGCGCTCCCTTCGCTTCGCGAAGAGAACCGTCGCTTGCAGCGTTTATTGATTGGTAATGCCGTCGACCTCGAGCTCGATGGCAGTGGTCGTTTTCTGGTTCCGCCGCGTCTGCGCGAATACGCCAAATTGGATAAGCGCGCAATGCTGGTAGGCCAACTGAACAAGTTCCAATTGTGGGACGAGGATGCATGGAACGCGGTATCTGCCGCCGACCTTGCTGCCATTCAACAACCGGGCGCGATGCCTGATGAACTGCGTGATTTGATCCTGTGACTATTGATAGCGGCTTTAACCACATCACCGTACTGCTTGACGAAGCCGTCGAGGCTCTCGCCGTACGTCCTGATGGCTGCTATCTGGACGGCACGTTCGGGCGCGGCGGGCACAGTCGGTTGATCCTCAGTCAGCTCGGGCGGGACGGTCGACTCATCGGGTTCGACAAGGATCCCCAAGCGATTGCCACCGGGCAAGCGCTAGCGGCCGAAGACGGCCGCTTTGTCGTTGTGCAGCGCAGCTTTGCCGAGCTCGGTTCAGTCGTCGCCGAACGGGGGCTGGACGGCAAGGTCAGCGGTATTCTGCTCGATCTGGGCGTGTCGTCGCCGCAACTCGACGACGCAGAACGCGGCTTCAGCTTTCTCAATGACGGCCCGCTGGACATGCGCATGGATCCGTCCCGAGGCATCAGCGCCGCCGAGTTCGTCAATACCGCACCGGTTGAAGAAATCGCCCGAGTGTTCAAGGAGTACGGCGAAGAGCGTTTCTCCGGGCGCATGGCCCGTGCCGTCGCCGAGCGTCGCGATATCAAACCGTTCGAGCGCACCGCTGATCTGGCCGAAGTGTTGAAAGTCGCCAACCCGGCATGGGAGAAGGGCAAGAACCCGGCTACCCGTGCATTCCAGGGTTTGCGCATTCACGTCAACAACGAATTGGGTGACCTGGAAGCTGGCCTCGAAGCGGCGCTGCAAGCTCTGGAAGTGGGCGGCCGTCTGGTCGTGATCAGTTTTCATTCGCTCGAAGACCGTATCGTCAAGCTGTTCATGCGCAAACTGGTGAAAGGCGAAGCCGACAACCTGCCGCGCAACCTGCCGGTTCGCCACGTTGCGTTCGAACCGAAAATCAAAATCCATGGCAAAGCGCAGACGGCCTCCGACGCCGAACTCAAAGCCAACCCTCGTTCCCGTAGCGCCGTCATGCGTGTCGCGGAGAAGTTGCGGTGAGCAAGCTTTTCGCCAAGCCACTGCCTGGCGGCAGCTTTTTCATGCTGCTGCTGTTTGTCGGCGTGCTCGTGTCGGCCATCGGCGTGTCTTACAGCGCGCACTGGAACCGTCAGTTGCTCAACAACCTTTATAGCGAGCTGAGCGTGCGCGACAAGGCGCAAGCCGAATGGGGTCGTCTGATTCTCGAGCAAAGCACCTGGACCGCACACAGCCGGATCGAAGTGCTGGCCACTGAACAACTGAAAATGCACATCCCGGGCGCGGCTGACGTGCAGATGGTGGCGCCATGATGAAGCTTGAAGGCGCACTCTTTCCGTGGCGCTTCCGCCTGATGCTGGCGCTCCTCGGCGTGATGGTCGCGGCGATCTGCTGGCGCATTATCGACCTGCAAGTGGTTGACCGTGACTTCCTCAAAGGTCAGGGCGATGCCCGCAGTCTTCGTCACATTCCGATTCCTGCACACCGTGGTTTGATCACCGACCGCAACGGCGAACCTTTGGCGGTCAGTACCCCGGTGACCACCCTGTGGGCCAACCCCAAGGAAATGCAATCGGCCAAAGAGAAGTGGCCTGCATTGGCGACAGCGCTGGGGCAGGATCCGAAAGCACTGACCGAGCGCCTGGAAGCCCAGGCCAACAAAGAATTCATTTATCTGGTGCGCGGGCTGACTCCCGAGCAGGGTCAGGCTGTGCTCGACCTTAAAGTGCCGGGCGTCTATGGCATCGAAGAATTCCGGCGTTTCTATCCGGCCGGTGAAGTGACGGCGCACATGGTCGGATTCACCGACATCGATGACCACGGTCGTGAGGGTGTCGAACTGGCTTATGACGAATGGCTGGCCGGGGTGCCGGGCAAACGACAGGTCATCAAGGATCGGCGCGGGCGGCTGATCAAGGATGTCCAGGTCACCAAAAACGCCAAGGCCGGTAAGCCCTTGGCGTTGTCCATTGACCTGCGTCTGCAATATCTGGCTAACCGCGAACTGCGTAACGCGATCATCGAGAACGGCGCCAAGGCCGGCAGCCTGGTGATCATGGATGTGAAGACCGGCGAGATCCTTGCCATGGTCAACCAGCCGACCTACAACCCGAACAACCGCCGCAACCTGCAGCCGGCGATGATGCGTAACCGCGCGATGATCGACGTGTTCGAGCCCGGCTCGACCATGAAAGCGATCTCGATGAGTGCTGCGATCGAATCCGGCCGGTGGAAACCGACCGACACCGTCGAGGTGTATCCGGGAACCTTGCAGATTGGTAAATACACCATCAAGGACGTCTCCCGAAGCGAAGGCCCGGTGCTGGACATGACCGGCATTCTGATCAATTCCAGTAACGTCGGCATGAGTAAGGTCGCCTTCGATATTGGCGGTGAAACCATTTACCGTCTCGCGCAGAAAGTCGGCCTGGGCCAGGACACCGGCCTCGGTTTCCCGGGGGAGCGCGTTGGCAACCTGCCTAACTACCGTGAATGGCGCAAGGCCGAAACTGCGACACTGTCCTACGGCTACGGTATTTCCGTGACCGCGATCCAGTTGGTCCACGCCTTTTCGGCGCTGGCCAACAACGGTCGTCTGGCACCGCTGACGCTGATCAAAACCGACAAGCCGCCGCAAACCACGCAAGTGCTGCCTGAAGCCGTCGCGAAAACCATGCAAGGCATGCTGCAGCAAGTGATCGAGGCGCCTCGTGGCGTGTTCCGTGCGAAGGTGCCGGCGTATCACGTGGCTGGCAAGTCGGGGACGGCGCGCAAGACATCGACGGGCACCAAGGGCTACGCCGAAAATTCCTACCGCTCGCTGTTCGCCGGTTTCGGCCCGATGAGCGACCCGCGTTACGCAATCGTTGTGGTGATCGATGAGCCGTCCAAGGCCGGTTACTTCGGTGGCCTGGTATCGGCGCCGGTGTTCAGCCGTGTGATGTCCGGCACCCTGCGTCTGATGAACGTAACCCCGGACAACCTGCCGACGACACAACAGGCCAACGCCACCCCGGTTATTCCGCTGAAAGCCAATGGAGGGCGCGGCTGATGTCTCTGAGTCTGAACAAGATATTCCCTCACGCCGGCCACGATCTGTTGATCCGTGAACTGGCGCTGGATAGCCGCAACGTGCGCGCGGGTGACCTGTTCCTCGCGGTGCCTGGCGGCAAGTTCGATGGCCGTGCGCACATTGCCGATGCGCTCGCGCGCGGCGCAGCAGCGGTGGCTTATGAGGTGGAAGGCGCCACGGTGCTGCCGATCACTGATGTTCCGCTGATCCCGGTCAAGGGTCTGGCGGCGCAACTGTCGGACATCGCCGGGCGTTTTTACGGTGAGCCAAGCCACCATCTGAAGCTGATCGGCGTGACCGGCACTAACGGCAAAACCAGCGTGACCCAATTGGTGGCGCAAGCGCTGGATCTGCTCGGACAGCATTGCGGCATCGTCGGCACGCTGGGTTCCGGCTTCTATGGCGCACTGCAAAGCGGCCTGCACACCACGCCCAATCCAATTGCCGTGCAAGCGACTTTGGGCGACCTGAAAAAGGCCGGCGCCAAAGCTGTCGCCATGGAGGTGTCGTCCCACGGTCTGGATCAGGGGCGGGTGACCGCATTGGCATTTGACGTGGCGGTGATGACCAATTTGTCCCGCGACCATCTGGACTACCACGGCGCGATGCAGGCTTACGCCGAGGCCAAGGCCAAGCTGTTCGCCTGGAGCGATCTGAAGTGCCGTGTGGTCAATCTCGACGATGATTTCGGCCGGCAACTGGCGGCCGAAAAACGCGATTCGCGTCTGATTACCTACAGCCTGCTCGACAGCAGTGCCTATCTGTATTGCCGCGAAGCCCAGTTCGATGACCACGGCGTGCTCGCCACCCTGGTGACGCCGCAAGGCGAACATCATTTGCGCAGCACGTTGTTGGGGCGTTTCAACCTGAGCAATATACTGGCCGCGGTCGGTGCCTTGCTGGGGCTGGATTACGCACTGGACGAAATTCTTAAAGTACTGCCAAAACTCGAAGGCCCGGCCGGTCGCATGCAGCGTCTGGGCGGTGGCACGCAACCGTTGGTCGTGGTCGATTATGCCCATACCCCGGATGCCCTGGAAAAAGTGCTGACGGCGTTGCGCCCGCACGTCAAAGGCCGGTTGCTGTGTCTGTTTGGCTGCGGCGGTGATCGTGATCGCGGCAAGCGTCCGTTGATGGCCGAAGTGGTCGAGCGTCTGGCCGATCAAGTGCTGGTCACTGACGACAACCCGCGCACCGAAGACCCGGCAGTGATTTTCGATGACATCCGCGCCGGTTTCACCGCTGTGGATAAAGTCACGTTCGTTGCCGGCCGTGGTCAGGCAATTGCCCAACTGATCGCCGGCGCTTCGGCGGATGACGTGATCGTGCTGGCGGGTAAAGGTCACGAGGACTATCAGGAAATCAACGGCGAGCGCCATGCCTTCTCTGATCTGGTCGAGGCCGATCACGCCCTGACCGCGTGGGAGGTGGCCCATGCTTAAGGCCCTCACGCTCAGCGAATTGACCAACGCGCTCGACGCACGCCTGATCAGCGCCGATGCCAGGTTCGACGGCGTCAGCATCGACAGCCGCGCGATCCAGCCCGGCCAACTGTTTATTGCCCTGACCGGCCCGCGTTTCGATGGTCATGATTATTTGAACGACGTCGCCGCCAAAGGCGCCGTTGCCGCGCTGGTCGAGCGTGAAGTCGCCGACAGCACGCTGGCGCAACTGCTGGTCAAAGACACCCGCCAGGCCTTGGGCCAGTTGGGTGCCTTGAACCGTGCCGCCTTCACTCAGCCAGTCGCTGCCATCACCGGCTCCAGCGGCAAAACCACCGTCAAGGAAATGCTCGCGAGCATCCTGCGTACTCGCGGTCCGGTATTGGCCACCCGTGGCAACCTGAACAACGACCTCGGCGCGCCACTGACCCTACTCGAACTGGCACCGGAACACACGTCGGCCGTGATCGAACTGGGCGCTTCGCGTCTGGGTGAAATTGCTTACACCGTTGGGCTGACCAAGCCCCATGTGGCGATCTTGAACAATGCCGGCACCGCTCACGTCGGTGAGTTCGGCGGCCCGGAAAAAATCGTCGAAGCCAAAGGCGAGATCATCGACGGTCTGGCAGCGGATGGCGTTGCCGTGCTCAATCTCGACGACAAGGCCTTCGGTATCTGGAAGACCCGCGCTGCCGGGCGCAAAGTGCTGACCTTCGCCCTCAGCAATTCGCAGGCTGACTTCTATGCCAGCGACTTGAGCACCGATGCGCGTGGCTGCCCGGCCTTCAACCTGCACACGCCTGAAGGTGTCGAGTACGTTCAACTGAACCTGCTCGGCACGCATAACGTCGCCAATGCCATGGCCGCCGCCGCCGCCGCACACGCCTTGGGTGTGTCGCTCTTCGGCATCGCCACCGGGCTTGGCGCGGTGCAACCGGTCAAGGGTCGCACCGTTGCGCAACTGGCGAAGAACGGCATGCGCGTGATCGATGACACTTACAACGCAAACCCCACCTCAATGTGCGCGGCCGTTGATATACTCGCCGGCTTTTCCGGCCGCACCGTCCTGGTGCTCGGAGACATCGGCGAGTTGGGCGATTGGGCGGAGCAGGGGCACCGCGACGTGGGCGAGTACGCCCGGGGCAAGGTTTGCGCGCTTTATGCCGTTGGGCCGAACATGGTCCACGCCGTAACCGCTTTCGGTGAACAGGCGCATCACTTCGGCACGCAAGCCGAACTGATCCAGGCCCTCGACGCCGAGCAGGACACAAACACCACCATTTTGATCAAGGGTTCGCGCAGTGCAGCGATGGAAAACATCGTGGTGGCTCTGTGCGGGTCCAGTCTGGAGAAACATTAATGCTGCTGCTGCTAGCGGAGTATCTGCAACAGTTCTACAAAGGCTTCGCGGTCTTCCAGTACCTGACCCTGCGCGGGATTCTCGGTGTGCTGACCGCGCTGGTTTTGTCGCTGTGCTATGGCCCGTGGATGATCCGCACTTTGCAGAACCGTCAGATCGGTCAATCCGTTCGTAACGACGGCCCGCAATCGCACCTGTCCAAGTCGGGCACACCGACCATGGGCGGCGCCTTGATTCTGTCCTCGATTGGCGTCAGCACCCTGCTGTGGGCTGACCTGAGCAACCGTTATGTCTGGACCGTGCTGCTGGTGACCCTGTTGTTCGGCGCCATCGGCTGGGTCGACGACTACCGCAAAGTCATCGAGAAAAACTCCCGTGGCCTGCCGAGCCGCTGGAAGTATTTCTGGCAGTCGGTGTTCGGCCTGGGCGCAGCGATCTTCCTTTATATGACCGCTTCCACGCCGGTGGAAACTACGCTGATCCTGCCGATGCTCAAGGATTACAGCATCCCGCTGGGCGCCGGTTTCATCGTGCTGACCTACTTTGTGATCGTCGGTTCGAGCAACGCGGTCAACCTGACTGACGGCCTCGACGGTCTGGCGATCATGCCAACCGTAATGGTCGGCGGCGGCCTCGGTATTTTCTGCTACCTGTCGGGTAACGTGAAATTCGCCGAATACCTGCTGATCCCTTATGTGCCCGGCGCGGGGGAACTGATCGTGTTCTGCGGTGCGCTGATCGGTGCCGGACTGGGCTTCCTCTGGTTCAACACCTATCCGGCGCAAGTGTTCATGGGTGACGTCGGCGCACTGGCGCTGGGCGCAGCCCTGGGCACCATCGCGGTGATCGTCCGTCAGGAAATCGTCCTGTTCATCATGGGCGGCGTGTTCGTGATGGAAACCCTGT